>NZ_JBFUHB010000015.1:0-112773 GCF_056402595.1 Sphingomonas sp. P3_C6 | reverse complement strand
CGTCACGCGCGCGTTGCGCAAAAAACGCGTAATCCGCATCTCTCCAGCACGGCTCCCACCAAGCGAGCGTACCCGTACCCGCGCCGCGCCGGTGCCCACCAACCGACCCAGCAAAAACGCCCCCCTTTTTGAAGGCGCAGGTCCCCAAAACAGCCCAGCCCTGACTTCATCACTCGCCCTCCGATCAAACCCCTCAAGGGAATCAGATCGAACACCGAACCGCAAGATGTGTGAACGTCCTAGGGCGAAGGCCGGGGTCCAGTCGGGGGACGTCGCCGCGCAGGCGTTGCGCGTCGTCACGAAAGCCTGCCCAACTGGGCCCCGGCCTTCGCCGGGGAACAGGAAGGGGAAGGGGCGTCTGTCGCGTCAGCTATATTTCGCCTTCAGCATCGCCCAGGCGGCGCGGAGGCCGAGGGCGTCGCCGCCCTTGGGGCGGCCGGGCTTGGCGGACGGGCGCCAGGCGAAGGTGTCGAGATGCGCCCAGGGCGTTCCTTCCGGCACGAAGCGGCGCAGGAACAGGGCGGCGGTCACCGCGCCGGCATAGCCGCCATCGGGGGCGTTCACCATGTCGGCGATGTCGGACTTGAGCATCTCGTCATAGCCATCCCAGAGCGGCAGGCGCCATAACGGATCGTCCACGTCGCGTGCGGCGGCGAGCAGAGCGTCGGCCAGAGGTTCGTCATTGACGAACGTCGCCGGGAGATCGGGGCCGACCGCGACCCGGGCCGCACCGGTGAGCGTGGCGAAATCCACGATCAGTTCCGGCTTGTCCTCGCCGGCTCGGGTGAGGGCGTCGCCGAGGATCAGGCGGCCCTCGGCGTCCGTATTGGTGTTCTCGACCGTGAGGCACTTGCGGGTGCGGAGCACGTCGCCGGGACGGAAGGCGTTCCCGGCGATGGCGTTCTCGACCGCGGGGATCAGCAGGTGGAGCCGCACCTTTAGCCGCGCCGCCATGACCAGCCCGGCCAGCGCAAGCGCATGCGCCGCGCCGCCCATGTCCTTCTTCATCAGCCGCATGCCTGAGGACGGCTTGATGTCGAGCCCGCCCGAATCGAAGCACACACCCTTGCCGACCAGCGCGATGCGCGGGTTCTTCGGGTCGCCCCATTCAAGCTCGATCAGGCGCGGCTCGCGGCCCTTGGCGGCCGCCTGGCCGACCGCATGGACCATGGGATAGCCCTTCGCCAGCGCCTCGCCCTTGGTGACGTGAAGCGTGGCACCATGCGCCTCGGCCAGGGCGGCGACCTCGGCCTCGAGCTCGGCAGGGCCGAGGTCCGATGCGCCGATATTGACCAGGTCGCGCACCTTGTTGGTGGCGGCGGCGATGCGGGCGATCTCCTCGAACCGCGCCGGCTCGCCCGACAGCAGCACGCGCGGGCCTTCGCCTTCGGGCTTGCGATAGCGGTCGAAACGATACTGGCCGAGCACCCAGCCGAGCATCGCGGCGCCGGCGTCGCGCGATGGGCGATAGGTGCCTTCGGGCAGGGTCTCGGCGGCGCGGGCGAGGTCCCATGCGCCAAGCGACGCCTCCTTCACCACCAGCACGACCGACCATTCATCCGCTGCATCGCCGGGCAGGGTGGCGCTGCTGCCGGGCTTGCCGGTCAGCTTCTGCGCCGCGGCAGCGGCGCGGACGCGGGGCGGCTGCGCGCTCAGCCAGCTATCGAAGCCCGCCGCCTCGACGATCTCGATGGTGCGGGCGGGCTGGCCGCGATCGGCCTGGAGCAGTTTCATGGGCATCAGCGTTGCACCGGGGCAATGAGGAATTGTTCGATCTTGCCGCTCTGATCGGCATAGCTGCTGATCGTCAGGGCCTTGTTGGCATAGGTCACGCGGAAGGTGCGGCCGACAAAGCCGCCGCGCAGCCGCGCCCGGCCGGTCTGGGCGAAGACCAGCGGGTCGCCGAGCGGCGTCAGGCTGTCCCTGAAATCGGTGATGGTGAGCGGCGTGAAATAATAATTGGCGTTCTCGGTCAGCAGGCTTCGGTCGGGCCTGCCGTCGCGGAGCTGGTCGAACACCTGCCGCGCCTTGGCCAGCGCCGCGCTATCGGCGGGGTCGGCGGGCGGCGATGGGGCCGGGAGCAGGGTCTTGGCGAGCGCCTGGCCGATGGTGACGAAGGCATCGCTCGACCAGCTGTTGGTGAGCACGACGATCGCTGCCTTTTCATCCGGGAAGACGATGTTCTCGGACAGGAAGCCGACCGCCTCGCCGGTGTGTTCGATGAAGCGGCGGCCATTGGCGGCGCCGATCGAGACGCCGAGGCCGTAGCCGGTCGAGGTGCCGTCGTTGAGCTTGACCGGGGTTTCCTGGAGCATCCAGTCGTCGGGCTGGAGGATCTTGCGGTCGAGGCGGGCGACGTCCCATTTCGCCAGGTCGCCGGCGCTCATCGCCAGCTCGCCCGCGGCGAACAGCCAGCCATGGGCGGCGGGCGTCGCGACGCGCACCGGGCCCATCGCGGCGCGGCCATAGCCCTGGGGGAAACCCTTGCCGATCGCGAGGTCCTGATCATAGGCGGTGATGCCGAGCGGCTTGAACACGCGCAGCTTCAGGAAATCGAGCAGGGGCATGCCGGCGACCTTCTCGACGATCATGCCGGCGACGACATAGCCGGTGTTGGAATATTGCCACTGGGTGCCGGGGACGAAATCGAGCGGCTTCTTCGCCCAGCGATCGACGATGCCCTGGGGCGTGACCGGAGTGGCCATCGCCTTGAAGCTGTAATCCTGCGGCCAGTAATCCTGCAGGCCCGAGGTGTGGCTGAGCAGCTGGCGGATGCTGATCTTGTCGCCGTCGGTCACGTCGGGAATGTAATTGGCGACCTTGTCGTCGAGGCTGAGCTTGCCGTCGCGCGCGAGCAGCAGGATCGCGGCGGCAGTGAACTGCTTGGATACCGAGGCGATCTGGTATGGCGCCTCGTCGCGCGGAATACGCATCGTCTCGGACTGTTTGCCATAGGCCTTGGCAAAGACGATCTGGCCGCCACGCACCACCGCGATGGAGGCGGAGGGGACTTCGGTGGCGATCAGCGCGTCGTTGACGATCCGGTCGACCTGGGTGCGCTCTTCGGCGGTAAGTGCCTGGGAGAAGGCGGGTGTCGCGGCGAGCGTCGCGGTGAACAGGGCAACCGTGGTCAGCGTCGAGCGGATCAGCATCGTGGATCAGTCGCCATCAAGTGGGTGGGGCACCGTCTTTTCATCTTCGCGCGGCAAAGGGAAGGGGTCGGACATGACGAATGAGTCATATGCGCCACCGCCGCTCTTGACTCGAACCGCCCCCGCACGTCGAATGGCGCCGATACGAAATCGGGAGAGCCGGCATGTGTGACAGCGAGATCCATCAAGGCCTGGTCGAAACCTCTGAACTGTCCCGCCGGCAGTTCGTGATGGCTGGCGTGGCGGTTGCCGGGCTGGCGACCACCGCGCTTGCGGAAAATGTCGTCGAGACGGACGTGACGGTGAAGACGGCTGACGGCGAGGCCGATGCCGCACTCTTCTATCCCAAGGGCAAGGGGCCGTGGCCGGCGGTGCTGGTCTGGCCCGACATTCTCGGACTGCGGCCGGTGTTCCGCCAGATGGGGCGGCGCCTGGCGAACGAGGGCTATGTCGTGCTGGTGACGAACCCCTTTTACCGCAGCAAGAAAGCGCCGGTGGTCGATGGCGCGTTCGACTTCAACAAGCCGGACCAGCGCGCGCAGGTCATGGGTTTCCGTGCGGCGATGACCGATGCCGGCGTCGACAAGGATGCGACGGCCTATCTCGCTTTCCTCGATTTGCAGCCCCAGACCGACAAAAAGAAGAAGGTCGGCGTCCAGGGCTATTGCATGGGCGGGCCTTTGTCCTTCCGCACCGCCGCCGCGGTGCCGGGACGGATCGGCGCGGTAGGCAGCTTCCACGGTGGCGGGCTGGTCACGGCCGAGCCGTCGAGCCCGCATCTGCTGATCCCGAAGACAAAGGCTGCCTATCTGCTTGCCGTCGCACAGAATGACGATGCGCGGCAGCCCGAGGCGAAGGACGTGCTGAAAAAGGCCTTCGAGGCAGCCGGGCGCCCGGCAACGGTCGAGGTGTATCCGGCCGATCACGGATGGTGCGTGCCGGCCAGCCAGACCTACAACGAGGCTGCGGCCGAGAAGGCCTGGGGCGAGCTGCTCAAACTGTACAAGGCGAACCTGGCTTAGCTTCCCGTCTGTGACCCAGGGGGCGTGATGCAGCAGCCATGGCCGCGCCAGTTGGCGCTTGCGCTCGGGCTGACCGTGCTGGCGGGGTTCGGCACCGTCCTGCTACTGATGGCGTTCGGGCCTGACTGGAGCGTCTATGCGCCGGCGAGCTGCACGGCGACCCGGTGCTTCTGCGAGGTGCCGCGGATCGGGGCGCTGATCCTGCAGCCGGCCAATAGCTGGTCGTCGCTCGGGTTCGTCTTTGCCGGCTTCCTGATGATCGTGCTGGCGCGTGGGCCGGGCTGGCAATCGGCAATGACGCCGGTCGCTGCGACAGCATTCGGCGTCACCGCGATCATCGTCGGGCTGGGATCGGTGCTACTGCATGCGACTCTCACCCTGTGGGGCCAGTTCTTCGACGTGGTCGGCATGTATCTGGTCGGATCGTTCCTGCTGGTGAGCGCACTCGCCCGCTGGAGGGGCATTCCGGACCGGCACGCTGTGCAGCTTTATGCGCTGCTATGCGTGGCATTGGTCGCGGTGCTGATCGTCGCGCCCGAGGTGCGGCGCTGGCTGTTCGCGGTTGTGCTGATCCTCGCGATCCTGCTCGAGCTCGGTTTCGCCCGGCCGCGGCGGCCCGGTGTCAGGCTCCGCTTCTATCTGCTGGGTATCCTGGTCAACGCGATCGCCTTTGCGATCTGGAATCTCGATCAGCATGGGCTGGCCTGCTCGCCGTCGAGCCTGATCCAGGGGCACGCCGTGTGGCATCTGCTCGGCGCGGTCGCGATGTGGATGACCTTTGCCTATTTCCGCAGCGAGCGTTCCACAGGCTGAAACGAACTGAAGGAAAGCCGGACGAGGGGCCTATGAACTGCGCTTGGCGTGGCGGATCGCCTGCTTGCCGTTCTGCAACGTTCCGGGATTGCACTTCGCACCGTTGGCGCCCGTGGTCGCGCAATAGCTGCTGCCGGGGCCGACGCCGCTGACGGCTCCCGTCTCGTTGACGGCGATGGTGGAGGTGGCGAGGCTGGCGGCGCCATCGAAGCGGAAGATGCACTTGCCGCTCGACGATTTACGGCAGGTGAAAAGCGCGACGCCTTGCCCGCCATCGGTATCGACCGAATAGGAAAGCTCGTCGAACTGGGTAGGGCCGCAGGCGGTGAGGCCGGCTGCGAGCACCGCCATCAGGACTACGGCCTTCATCATTCTCACCCTCATGTCACCGACAAGGTTGAGTGTATTGCTATAGCAATACACGGTCAATGCACGTCGTGCGGTGGGTTATTGCAGCGGGACGCCGAACAGGTCGTGCTCGTCGGCATCCTCGATCTCGACCTGGACGATATCGCCCTGGCGGAGATGGCCTGCGTCGCGGAGATGGACCTCGCCGTCGATCTCCGGCGCATCAGCCTTTGAGCGGCCGGTCGCGCCGTCTCCTTCGACCGCGTCGATGATCACGTCGAGCGTGCGGCCGATCTTGGCTTCCAGCTTCTCGGCCGAGATGCGCGCGGTCAGTTCCATCAACCGGGCGTAGCGCTCTTCCTTGATCTCTTCGGGCACGGAGTTGGGCAGGGCGTTTGCCGCGGCGCCTTCGACGGGTTCGAAGCGGAAGGCGCCGACGCGGTCGAGCCGGGCTTCTTCGAGCCAATCCATCAGATATTTGAAATCATCCTCGGTCTCACCGGGGAAGCCGACGACGAAGGTCGAGCGGATGGCGATGTCGGGTTCGATCGCCCGCCAGTTCTTGATTCGCTCGAGCACCTTGGCCTCATTGGCCGGGCGACGCATCGCCTTCAGCACCGCGCGCGAGGCGTGCTGGAACGGGATGTCGAGATAGGGGAGCACCAGCCCCTCTGCCATCAGCGGAATGACCTGGTCGACATGCGGATAGGGATAGACATAATGCAGCCGCACCCAGGCACCGAGCTTGCCCAGCTCGCGCGACAGGTCGGTCATGTGCGCGCGCACTTCCTCGCCGTGCCACAGGCGCGGTTGATGCTTGATGTCGACGCCGTAAGCCGAGGTATCCTGGCTGATGACCAGCAGTTCCTTCGTGCCGGCCTCGATCAGCTTCTCCGCTTCGCGCAGGATCGCATCCGGGCGGCGGCTGACCAGATCGCCGCGCAGCGACGGGATGATGCAGAAGGAGCAGCGATGGTTGCAGCCCTCCGAGATCTTCAGATAGCTGTAGTGGCGCGGCGTGAGCTTCAGGCCGCTTTCGGGCACCAGGTTGAGGAAGGCGCTGGGTGGCATCGGGGCGGCTTCATGCACCGCGCCGACCACTTCCTCATATTGATGCGCGCCGGTGACGGCGAGCACATTGGGGAAGCGGGCGCGGATCGTCTCCGCTTCGTTGCCCATGCAGCCGGTGACGATCACCCGGCCATTCTCGGCAATGGCTTCGCCAATCGCTTCGAGGCTCTCTTCCTTGGCGGAATCGAGGAAGCCGCAGGTGTTGACGAGCACGACGTCCGCGCCGGCATAGTCGGGCGACATCGCATAACCGTCCGAGCGGAGCTTGGTCAGGATGCGTTCGCTATCGACCAGGTTCTTCGGACAGCCGAGCGAAACCATGCCGATTTTCGGCGGGGTGGGGAGGATCGTTGCCATGGGGAACGCGCCACATAGGCGCATTACGCGGGATTTTCCAGTCGTTGCCTTGCGGCGCGCGTTCAGCAACCTTTTGCCTTCCCCGGCGAAGGCTTGGGTCCAGTCGGAAGGCGGTAGTTTGGGCGGGAAGTTCTATGTCTACATCATGGCGAATCAGCGCAATGGCGCGATCTACATCGGCTCCACCAACGACCTGACCCGCCGCGCTTGGGAACATTGCAACGGTGTGATTGAGGGCTTCACGAAGAAATACGATTGCCGGCTATTGGTCTGGTACGAGGTGCACAGCGATCTTGAGTCGGCAAGAGTGCGAGAGGTTCGGATGAAGGAATGGAAGCGAGCGTGGAAGGTGCGCGAGATCGAGGGGTTGAACCCTGATTGGGACGATCTTTACGAGCGGATCGTTCAACCATGACCGACGTTCCAACTGGGCCCCGGCCTTCGCCGGGGAAGGAAGAAGGGGCGGGGAAGGAAGAAGGGGTGGGTGAAGACGACACGTTTATGCTCGTTCCCCGTCCCGATTGCCCGAGCCGTGCCGTGCGTTCGATCACCGTCACGACGCGACGGGACGGGGGAACGCTTCACCTGACCTACCGCGTGACCGGCGCGATCGGCGACGTGCTTTGGCCGGTGCCGTCGGAACCGGCCTTCACCGACGAACTCTGGCGGCATAGCTGCTTCGAGGCCTTTGTCGGCAAGCAGGGCACGCCGCGCTATGTCGAGCTCAACATCGCGCCATCGAGCCAATGGGCGGCTTATGACTTCGACGATCACCGGACGGGCATGCGGCGGGCCGATGGTGCAAGAGTGAGCGAGGTGGTGTGGCAGCCCAGACCGGACGTCGCGGAGCTTCGCGCGACTGCCGATCTGTCGGGACTGGCGGGGGCGGACTGGGATGTCGCGCTGACGACGGTGATCGAGGAACGCGACGGGACCAAATCCTTCTGGGCGCTCGCACATCCGGCGGGACCCGAGGATTTCCACGCCCGGGATTGCTTTACCGCGCGGCTCGCGGCACCGACCGCTTCATGAAATTCGGTATCGATCGCCTGCTCGCCGACCCCGCCCTGCGCAAGCCGCTGGAGGGGAAGCGGGTCGCCCTGCTCGCCCACCCGGCCTCGGTGACGGAGGACCTGACTCATTCGCTCGATGCGCTGGTGGCGAGCGGGCTGAACGTGACGGCGGTATTCGGGCCGCAGCATGGCGTGCGGGGTGACCTGCAGGACAATATGATGGAGTCGCCCGACTTCACCGACCCGACCTATGGCATGCCGGTGTTCAGCCTGTACGGCGAGGTTCGGCGGCCGACCGGCCAGTCGATGGGCACCTTCGACGTGATGCTGTTCGACCTGCAGGATCTTGGCTGCCGCATCTACACCTTCGTCACGACCTTGCTCTACGTGCTGGAAGCGGCGGCGGAGCATGGCAAATCGGTCTGGGTGCTCGACCGGCCCAACCCGGCGGGACGGCCCACCGAGGGGCTGACGCTGCTGCCTGGCTGGGAGAGTTTCGTCGGTGCCGGGCCGATGCCGATGCGCCACGGCATGACCCTGGGCGAACTCGGACGCTGGTTCGTCGCTCTCAAGGGACTCGATGTCGATTACCGGGTGATCGAGATGCAGGGCTGGGCACCCGAGGCTGCGCCGGGCTTCGGCTGGCCGGAAGAGCGGATCTGGATCAACCCGAGCCCGAACGCGCCAAACGTCAACATGGCGCGGGCCTATGCCGGCACGGTGATGCTGGAAGGCACGACTCTGTCGGAAGGGCGCGGCACCACGCGGCCGCTCGAACTGTTCGGCGCCCCCGATATCGATGCCCGGGCGGTGATCGCCGAGATGCAGCGGCTTGGGCCGGAATGGCTGAACGGGTGCGCGTTGCGTGACATCTGGTTCCAGCCGACCTTCCACAAGCACGTCGGAAAGCTTTGCAGCGGCGTGCATATCCATGCCGAAGGGCCATTTTACGACCATCACCTGTTCCAGCCGTGGCGGGTGCAGGCGCTGGGGTTCAAGGCGATCAGGCGCCTCTATCCCGATTACGACCTATGGCGCGATTTCCCGTATGAATATGAGTTCGGCAAGCTGGCGATCGATGTGATCAATGGCGGGCCGGGCCTGCGCGAATGGGTCGACGATGCGGCGGCGATGCCGGCCGATCTCGATGCCGTCGCTGATGTCGATGAGGCTGTATGGGCGGAAGCGCGGAAGCCATATTTGTTATATTGAACCTGTAGCATCCACGGGCAGAGCGAGGCATGCCTTTGCTTATTCGCCGCACAGCTCGAACATATCGCTCTCCCAGTTGCGGATGAAGGCGGTGCCAACCGGCTCATCGATCAGGTGCAGCCATGAATCGTCGTGGTTCAGTACCGATCCCAAGGCGATATACTCCGTCTCGCGATCGCCGAGTTCAGTGTCGTCGATGCCGCGATAGTCGCCTCTGATCCGCCAGCCGCTATCGGGATATCGATCGTCCGGGGTGATTTCGGGTTCTTCGCGGTAAAGATAATGGACCTTCATTCCGTCGTCGATCACGCAACGATCCACGAGACAGCGATCCCAATATTCGCTGCGACCCGTACGGGGAGGCGGCGGTGTCGTCCGCTCTTCGTCCCAGATCAGATCGATGACATCCGACCGTTTGAACTGGATGACATCCCCAGCCTTGAGCTGCGGCGTATCCGACGGATTATTGTCGAGTGCTCCCGTCAGTGAGTCGCCGTCGGCCGCCGTGATGTCGATCCACATTCGCTCCGCATCCCATAGTCGACCAGGCGGGATGGAGCGGAAGATGATCTTGGCCTGATCGCCGGGTTGCAACGCTAGCAATTCATTCTCGGACGGCAGGAAATAGGTATAGGGTGCGTTCTCCGCGATCGGACGGGGATCGTCGATCTCGTAGCGGCCGAAATATTTCCGCCACAGCCCGTCGAGTGCGTTGGGAAGCCGAATCATCGCTTGCGCGTCAGCTCCCGCATTGCATCGTCGAGGCCGCCCAGGCTCAGCGGGTACATGCGGTCGTTCATCAGCTCGCGGATGATGCGGACCGATTGCGAATAGCCCCATTGCTGCTCCGGCACCGGATTGAGCCAGATGGCGGCCGGGTAGGTGGTGGTCAGCCGGTGCATCCACACCGCGCCCGATTCCTCGTTGAAATGTTCGACCGAGCCGCCCGGATGGGTGATCTCATATGGGCTCATCGAGGCGTCGCCGACCAGCACCAGCTTATAATCATGGCCATATTTGTGCAGCACGTCCCATAATGGCGTGCGCTCGGTGAAGCGGCGGCGATTGTCCTTCCACACGCCCTCATACGGGCAATTGTGGAAATAGAAGAATTCGAGGTTCTTGAACTCGCTGGTCGCGGCCGAGAACAGTTCCTCGCAGAGCTTCACCCAGGGATCCATCGAGCCGCCGACATCGAGGAACAGCAGCAGCTTGACCGCATTGTGCCGCTCGGGCCGCATGACGACGTCGAGCCAGCCCTGGCGCGCAGTGCCGTCGATCGTCGCGTCGATGTCGAGTTCGTCCGCGGCGCCCTCGCGCGCGAAGCGGCGCAGGCGGCGCAGCGCGATCTTGATGTTGCGGGTGCCGAGTTCCCGGGTGTTGTCGAGATTCTTGAAGTCGCGCTGGTCCCACACTTTCAGCGCGCGCTTGTTCTTGCTCTCGCCGCCGATGCGGACTCCCTCGGGATTGTAGCCGCTATTGCCGTAAGGGCTGGTGCCGCCGGTCCCGATCCATTTGTTGCCGCCCTGGTGCCGGCCCTGCTGCTCCTCAAGCCGCTTCTGCAGCGTCTCCATGATCTCTTCCCAGGATCCGAGCGACTTGATCGCCTCCATTTCCTCGGGACTGAGATATTTCTCGGCGACGGCGCGGAGCCATTCCTCGGGAATGTCGGCATGCTGGGTGCCGAAGCTGGTGGCGATACCCTTGAACACCTTGGAGAAGACCTGGTCGAACCGGTCGAGCAGCCCCTCGTCCTTCACGTACACCGCGCGGGAGAGGTAATAGAAATCCTCGGGCGTGCGCTCGATCACGTCGCGGTCGAGCGCTTCGAGGAGGATCAGGTGCTCCTTCATGCTCGCCGGGATGCCGGCGGCGCGAAGCTCGTCGAGAAAGTTCAGGAACATGGTATGACGTTAGGCGCAGGGCGCGGAGGAAGTCGATGCTTTTCGTACGTCCGGATCAGCGAGCGTAGACGTCGATCATCGCGCCGACATAATCGGGATCGTCGCCGGTCAGTTCCGAGGCTGGGCGGGCCTTGGCGATCTGCCTCGCTTCGGGCGTGCCGTAGATGAAGCCATAGACCGGGTATGTCGTGGAACCGAGGCCCTCGCTGTCGCGGTACCAGACCTTCACATCGCTCCAGTCGTTGCGGGGGGAGACATCGGTCAGGGTCACGTCCTGCTCGGCATGGCCGCGTTCGCCGTTCTGGCGCGACCAGTTGGCATGGGTGACCATCACCACGCGCGGGGTGACGACCCGGCTGATCACCGCTACATGGCCAAGCGGCAGGCGGCCGGTCTTCGCAAAGACGATGACCGATCCGACACGAGGCTTGTCGCCACGCTTATATTTGCCGTCGGCCTGGTCCCACCAGGTCCAGGCGTCACCGTAGATCTGGATGCCGCTGGCAGCGCGCGCGAAAGGCACGCACTGGCCGACATAATCGAGCAGCGATGCCGCGCTGACGGGCGACGAGACACAGGCCGCCAGCAGAACGGCAATGGAAGAAAAGATACGCATACACGGGCACCTTGATGATGCCCCCCCAAAGCTTCCGTATCCGTTAGTGGTTTACATTGGGTAAATCATGTTTTGGTCGCGCGTCCAAGTTCGTCATGCTGAACTTGTTTCAGCATCCGGGCGCGGTGCCTCGCCTCAGGAGCGTCGCTCGTGTGACGACTGGCCGCGCATGGGCCCTGAAACGAGTTCAGGGTGACGGTAGTATCGAGGTCAGCCCTTGTTCGCCTGGCGCTTGGCCATGAAGGCGAGGCGTTCGAACAGCATCACGTCCTGCTCGTTCTTGAGCAGCGCCCCATGGAGAGGGGGGATTGCCTTGGTGGGGTCGCGGTTCTGCAGGACCTCCAACGGCATTTCCTCGTGGAGGAGCAGCTTCAGCCAGTCGAGCAGTTCGCTGGTCGAGGGCTTCTTCTTCAGGCCCGGCACGTCGCGGACGTCGTAGAAGATGTCCATCGCCTTCGACACCAGTAGCTTCTGGATGCCGGGGAAATGCACGTCCACGATCGCCTGCATCGTCTCGCGATCGGGGAATTTGATATAGTGGAAGAAGCAGCGGCGCAGGAAGGCGTCGGGCAGTTCCTTCTCGTTGTTCGACGTGATGACCACGATCGGGCGCTCGACCGCGCGGACCGTCTCCTTCGTCTCGTAGACATGGAATTCCATGCGATCGAGCTCCTGGAGCAGATCGTTCGGGAATTCGATATCGGCCTTGTCGATCTCGTCGATCAGCAGGACCGGCACTTCGGGGGCAGTGAACGCCTCCCACAATTTGCCGCGGCGGATATAGTTGGAGATATCGTGCACCCGCTCGTCGCCGAGCTGGCCGTCGCGCAGCCGGGCGACCGCGTCATATTCGTACAGGCCCTGCTGCGCCTTGGTCGTCGACTTGACGTTCCATTCGATCAGCGGCGCGCCGACCGCCTTGGCGATCTCATAGGCGAGGACGGTCTTGCCGGTGCCGGGTTCGCCTTTGACGAGCAGCGGGCGGCGCAGGGTGACGGCGGCGTTGACCGCGACCTTCAGGTCATCGGTCGCGACATAGCTTTGGGTACCTTCGAAGCGCTTCATCCAGCCGTCCAATCCCGTTTCGAATATCGGGTTTGGGATAGAGGGGTTTTGCGCCCCAAGGCAAGCCAGTGTTTGCTTGTCGGTTACTGGTGGTTGCGGGCGCTCGCCCGGGCTTCGAGCAGGTCCCACAGGCCGCGATGCTGGGCCAGGATCTGCTGTGCGCCAAAGGCCATGGCCCGCTCGATCGCCGGCGTCTCGGCAAGCGCGGAGACGAGCGAGGCAGTCTCCATCTCATCCGGCAGCGTCGATACGGGCGGTTCCACGCCGAAGCGGCGCGCAGCGGCATCGAGCATCACGCGGACCGCCGACCAATCGAGCACCAGCGCGATCGCCGCGCCGGTCGCGCAACCGGTACGATCCGACTGGGCAAGCATGTCGAGCGCGTGGCGCTGCCCCGCCACGGCTGCTTCCGACTCGGCCTGGCCGGGGGTCGAGGGCAGGGGGCCGGCCGCCGCGGTGAGGTGCGCGAGATAGGAGCGTTCCTCGGTGAAGGCCGCTGCGGCGCTTTCCAGCCAGTCCTGTGCCGCGGCCTGATGACTATGCACGACGGCATGATCGATCACGCCGGGATGGCGGCCATGGAGCCAGCACAGGGCATGCACTGCGTCCGTCAGGTCGCGCACGGCGACGTTCAGGCCCGATAGGGCGTGCGGCAGCGGATGAGTCGCGGTCCCGTCCACCGACGCCAGCGTGGCGATGGTGCCCCAGCTGCCCCCAATGCGCTGACCAAGTGCCGAATCGAAAGCCATGACCCCCCGGGGTTTCTGTTTGAAGCGCCGGCCAATCCGGGCGCGGTTTCCTCAATAAGGCCATGGGATATACCGAAGGGCGTAAAGACGTGGTTTAAATGCCATTAAGCCTGACTCAACCACGCGCTTCGTCGCATCATTCCGCTATATTCCGGTCGGCCCACCCTGCTGGCAAGGAGCCAAGTCCCTGGCGCGGATACAAAAACGCCCCGAAACCATGTCCGGGGCGTTTTGCGAGAGAAAGAACCGTTTCCGGGCTTACTGGTCGAGGAAGCTGCGCATCTTGCGGCTGCGCGACGGATGCTTGAGCTTGCGCAGCGCCTTCGCCTCGATCTGGCGGATACGCTCGCGCGTCACCGAGAATTGCTGGCCGACTTCCTCCAGCGTGTGATCGGTGTTCATGCCGATGCCGAAGCGCATGCGCAGCACGCGCTCCTCACGCGGGGTGAGCGAGGCAAGGACGCGGGTGACCGTTTCCTTGAGATTCGCCTGGATCGCGGCATCGACGGGGATGACGGCGTTCTTGTCCTCGATGAAGTCGCCGAGATGCGAATCCTCCTCGTCGCCGATCGGCGTTTCGAGGGAGATCGGCTCCTTGGCGATCTTCATCACCTTGCGGACCTTTTCGAGCGGCATCGACAGGCGCTCGGCCATTTCCTCGGGCGTGGGCTCGCGGCCCTGCTCGTGGAGGAACTGGCGGCTGGTCCGCACCAGCTTGTTGATCGTCTCGATCATATGGACCGGGATACGGATCGTGCGGGCCTGGTCAGCGATCGACCGGGTGATCGCCTGACGAATCCACCAGGTGGCATAGGTCGAGAATTTGTAGCCGCGGCGATATTCGAACTTATCCACCGCCTTCATCAGGCCGATATTGCCCTCCTGGATGAGATCCAGGAACTGCAGGCCGCGGTTCGTGTATTTCTTCGCGATCGAGATAACGAGGCGCAAGTTTGCCTCGACCATCTCCTTCTTCGCGATACGCGCCTCGCGCTCGCCCTTCTGCACCATGTTGACGATGCGACGGAACTCACCGAGCGACATGCCGGTCGCCTGGCTGATCTCCGAAATCTCGATGCGGATACGGTCGGCGCCGTCGCTCTCGTTCGTGACGAAGGCGGTCCATTTCTTGTCGAGCTTCGCGACGCTGGGCAGGAACTGCTCGTCCAGCTCATGGCCGATATAGCGGTCGAGGAAGTCCTTGCGCGGCACCTTGTGACGCTCGGCAAGGCGCAGCATCTGGCCGCCAAGCGCGGTCAGGCGCCGGTTGAAGGCATAGAGCTGATCGACGAGATATTCGATCTTCGCATTGTGGAACTGGACGCTCTCGACCTCGGCGGTGAGGTCCTCGCGCAGCTTCTGGTACTTGCGCTCGTCGGCATTCGTCAGCTCGCCGCCCGCGCCCATCGCATCGAGGCGCTGCTGCTGCATCTTCGAGAATTTCTTGTAGATCGCCGTGATGTTGGCGAACCGCTCGAGCGCCTGCGGCTTGAGCTGCTCTTCCATCTGGGCGAGGCTGAGGGTGTTGTCCTCCTCCTCGTCGTCCGACTGACGGGGCGTGCGACGCTCCGTCATCGAATCCTCGTCCTCGTCGGCAGCAGCCTCTTCAGGCTCTTCCTCTTCCTTGAAGGACGGGCCGGCGGTCTTTTCCGAGATTTCGCCCGAACCTTCGGCGTCCTCGTCGGTCAGCGACTCGGGGGCAGGATCCTTCGAAAGCATCGCGTCGAGATCGAGGATCTCGCGCAGCTGCATCGTGCCTTCGTTCAGCGCGGTCGACCAGTCGATGATCGCGTTGAAGGTGATCGGGCTCTCGCAAAGGCCCAGGATCATCGTATCGCGGCCTGCCTCGATACGCTTGGCGATGGCGATCTCGCCCTCGCGGCTGAGCAACTCGACCGCGCCCATCTCGCGCAGATACATGCGCACCGGATCGTCGGTGCGATCGATGATCTCTTTCTTCTTGGTCTCGAGCGCAGGCGCGCTTTCCTCCGACGAATCGACCGATTCGACCTCGTCCTCGGGCTGATCGTCGTCGCCATCCTCGCCGGCTTCGTCATTCTCGACGATGTTGATGCCCATCTCGTTCAGCGCCGACATGACGTCCTCGAGCTGGTCAGACGACATCTGATCCTGCGGCAACGCCTCGTTGAGCTGGTCCACCGTGATGTAGCCACGCTTCTTCGCACGCGCGACGAGCTTCTTGATCGACGCATCGTTCAAGTCGATCAGCGGCGCATCGCTGTTTTCGGTCGTGTCAGCGACGTCCGCCATTTCCGTCTTCGCCATTAATTTCCCTCGGCACTAAAAGCTCTGGCGTCTTCGTTCGCTTGCACGAGATTTGCAAGTCGTGCGTCGAGCGCCTGTTGTTCCTTCACCAGCGAAACCTGCCGTTCAAAGGCTTCGTCCGAATAACGCGCCATGAGCGCCGCCGTTGCTTCCGCCAGTGCCGCATCCACTTCTGGCCGCGCCACCAATATGGCGATGGCTTCGTCCAGGTCCTCCCTCGCTCTCGCGGGTTCGGCACCTTTCAGCGTGAACGACCACGAAATCTGGTCGGCCCGTAGCAGATTGCTGGCGATGTTATCGAATCCTGATTTCGCCAATATGGTGAGCAAGCTCTCGCTATCAAGCGCCTGATCTTCAACGGCGACGTCCACCACCGCCTCGAACAGTCGCCCGAGCGCCCCATCGGCCAGTTTCAGCGAGCCGAGAACCTCCATGTGACGGGCGATCTCGGCCGGGTGGCGGATCAGGCCGGCAAGGACGGCTTTCGCCAGGATCGGGTCGATTCCCCTGGTGCGCACGCCCTTCGCGGCCTCGGTGACGGGCGGGTCGGGCGGTTTCCACTTCTCGCCCGGCTTGCGCCTCGCCGTCTGTTGCTGGGGACGAAAGGGTTCGCGGGTGCGGGTGTAGAGATCGCTGAAACGGCGACGGAATTCGGCCTGATATTCGAAACTGACATTTTTGTCGGTGATCGACTGGGCAAGCTCGTTGAGCCGCATCTTGAGCCCGGCCTTTTGTTCGGGCGTGTCGAGCGGTTCGGCCGCCAGCTCATGCGCCCAGAGTCGGTCGACCAGCGGCTGACGCGCGCCAAGGAGCTGTTCGAAGGCGCCCGGCCCCTTGGCGCGGACGAGATCGTCCGGGTCCATGCCGTCGGGCAGGGTGACGAAGGCGAGGCTGCGGCCTGGCTCGAGCATCGGCAAGGCGCGGGTCGCGGCGCGCATCGAGGCCTTCTGTCCGGCGGAATCACCGTCGAAGCAAAGGATCGGCACGTCGCTGAGACGCCAGAGCCGTTCGAGCTGGGCTTCGGTCAGCGCGGTGCCTAGCGGTGCGACCGCCTCGCCGAAGCCGGCCTGGGCGAGGGCGATGACGTCCATATAGCCCTCGACCACCAGCACACGGCCCGTCTTGCGGGATGCCGGGGCCGCGCGATCGAGATTGTAGAGCGTGCGGCCCTTGTCGAAGAGCGGCGTCTCCGGCGAGTTGAGATATTTCGGCTCGCCGTCGCCGATAATGCGCCCGCCGAAGGCGATGGTACGGCCGCGCGGATCGCGGATCGGGATCATCAGCCGGCCGCGGAACCGGTCATAGGGATCCTTGCCGTCGACGGAGATCAGCAGGCCGGTCTCGACCAGCATCGGGTTGCCGTATTCCTTGAGCGCCTCCTTCAGCTTGCCGCGCGAATCGGGGGCGAAGCCGAGGCCGAATTCCCGTGCCGTCTCCGCCCGGATGCCGCGGCGTTCGAGGATGCCGCGTGCTTCGCCGCCACCGATCCCGTTGAGCTGGTCGGTGAACCAGGCGGCTGCGTCGGCACAGGCCTCATGCAAGCCCCTGGCACGCTCTGCGCGTTCGGCCGACTGGCGGTCCATCGCCGGCATCTCCATGCCGGCGGTCTGGGCAAGCTCTTTGACCGCATCCATGAAGGGCAGGCCGCGCTGGTCGGTCATCCAGCGGATCGCATCGCCATGCGCGCCGCAGCCGAAGCAGTGATAAAAGGCCTTGTCGTCGTTGACGTAGAAGCTGGGCGACTTCTCGTTATGGAAGGGACAGCAGGCCCGAAACTCGCGGCCAGCTTTCTGGAGCTTGGTGGTGCGGCCGATCAGCGACGACAGCAGGGTGCGTGCGCGGAGCTCGTCGAGGAACTGGGGGGAGAGGCTCATTGACGAGAGTCCTCGTCTGAGGAACTCACTACCCCGTTCGTTTCGAGCGAAGTCGAGAAACCTTGTGGCACGGGACGTTCGTTTCTTTCCTTGGGCGGCTTTGCGAGATGCGACACCATCGACCAGTCGCCTGCGATCAGCGCTTCTTTTTTGCCACGTGACCAGCCGCCGACGATTCGTTCGGCCTCAAGCGCCTCGACGCGTGACGGAAAGGCCTCTGACCAGACCAGCTCGACAGGCAGGCGGCGCGACGTGAAGTCGCAGTATCCGCCAGCCTGGTGCTGGCCGACACGGCGTTCCAGATCGTCGGTATGGCCGGTGTAGAATTTGCCGTCGGCGCAGCGCAATATATAAGCCCAGAACGCCATAAGCGACTTGTGCCTCACTCCCACCATTCGTGTCGAGCGTCGTCGAGACGCATTGGCGACGCGCTTGGTCCGGTTTCTCGACTTCGCTCGAAACGAACGGGGAAGAGAGGCGCTCCTAGCTAAACTCCCGCAAGCGGGAGGGGAGGCGCAGAGTCACTGCTTTCGTGATCTCCGCCMGCGCCAGCCACGTTACGCCAGCGCCGCCTTTACCAGTCCGCTCGCCTTGCTCATGTCCAGACTCTGCGCATGGCGCGCCTTCAGTTCTGCCATCACCCGGCCCATGTCCTTCATGCCGGATGCGCCCAGATCGGCCTTTATCGTCTCGATCGCGGCGGCGGTCTCGGCTTCGCTCATCTGCTGCGGCAGGAACGTCTCGATCACCGCGACTTCGGCGCTTTCTGCATCGGCGAGTTCCTGACGGTTGCCCTTTACGAACATCTCGATCGATTCGCGGCGCTGCTTGACCATCTTTTGCAGCACCTCGACCACCAAAGTGTCGTCGTCATCAGGCGCCTTGCCGGTGCGGGCTTCGATATCGCGGTTCTTGATCGCGGACTGGATCAGGCGGATGGTGGCGGTGCCTTGCTTGTCGCCGCCCTTCATGGCGGTGATGAGCGCGGCCTTGATGTCGTCGCGAATCATTGTCGGTCCTTTTCGGTAATCCACACAGATAGCGCGGCGGCGGAATCTTTAACAGATTGACGCTCCGGCCTGCGAGGCTTAGCGACCGCCGCTTAGCGACATCGAAACCTGAAGGAGTGCCCGCCACGATGGCCGACGCCAAACCCGTAACTGCGCCCGAAGGAGCCACGGGAGTCCTCGTGCTCGCCAATGGGGACATTGCGTGGGGGCGCGGATTCGGCGCTGAGGGCGAGGCCGTGGGGGAGGTCTGCTTCCACACCGCGATGACCGGATATCAGGAGGTTATGACTGATCCGTCCTTTGCCGGACAGATCATCACCTTCACTTTCCCGCATATCGGCAATGTCGGCGCGAACCCCGAGGATATCGAGGCGAACGACCCGCATGCGCTCGGCATCATCGTCCGTGAGGATGTGACCGCGCCGTCCAACTTCCGCTCGGTCGAGCGGCTGGACGAGTGGATGAAGCGACATGACCGAATCGGCCTTTCCGGCATCGATACCCGCGCGCTGACCCGTCGTATCCGCACCGGCGGCGCGCCCAACGGCGTGATCTCGCACCGCGCCGACGGCCAGTTCGACATTCCGCTGCTGCTGGAGATGGCCAGGGCATGGCCTGGGCTTGAGGGCATGGACCTCGCCATCTCGGTCACCACCGAGACGCATTATGGCTGGGAAGGCGGCATCTGGCGGCTCGGCTTCGGTTACGGCGCCGGGGGCAGCGAGGACACGCGGCCGCATGTCGTCGCGATCGATTACGGCGCCAAGCGCAACATCTACCGCAATCTGGTCAAGGCAGGCGCCAAGGTCAGCGTGCTGCCGGCGACCGCGACCTTCGATCAGGTCATGGCGCTGAAGCCGGACGGCATCTTCCTGTCGAACGGCCCGGGCGATCCGGCTGCGACCGGCGATTATGCGGTGCCGGTGATCCAGCAACTGCTCGAGACGCGCATCCCGCTGTTCGGCATCTGCCTGGGCCATCAGTTGCTCGGCCTCGCGGTAGGCGCGGAGACCACCAAGATGTTCCAGGGCCATCGCGGCGCGAACCATCCGGTCAAGCGGCTGAGCGACGGCGCGGTCGAGATCACCAGCATGAACCACGGCTTCGCAGTTCTGAGCGAGACCCTGCCGGCGACGGCGCGCGAGACGCATGTGTCGCTGTTCGACGGCTCCAATGCCGGCTTCGAGCTGACCGACCGGCCCGCGTTCAGCGTGCAATATCATCCCGAGGCGAGCCCAGGCCCGCAGGACAGCCTGTATCTGTTCGAGAAGTTCGTCAGCTCCCTGGAGAAAGCGGCATGAGCCTCCCCGAAGTCGACCAGACCCGGTTCGAGCAGGAATGGCTCGGCGACCAGGACGTGCTTGCGCGGCTCGCCGAGGGTGGCGACCGGCCGGAGCTCGAGCGGCTGGTCGACGTCAGCTTCGCCGGTGAAGAGGACGCGCTTGACCAGTTGGCGGACGAAGCCGGGCAGTTCGGCTTTTCGGTGATCGAGCGCGAAGAGAATGAGGATGGCGGCATCTCGCTGTTCCTCGCGCGCCATCAGAAGGCCGACGCTGAATCGATCAAGGCGCTGACCCTGCAATGCCTGCAGATCGAGATTCTCTACGACGTCGAATATGAGGGCTGGGGCTGCGCCGCCGAAACCGGGCCGACGCATTGAGCTTCCTCCCAGCGGCCATGGTAAGCGAAAGCAGCGCGCAGGCGTTGGCTTTTGAGCCGAGGCCTACCGATATAACCGCAGAATTCTCGAAAGACCGGCCGCAATAATGCCAAAACGCACCGACATCTCCTCCATCCTCGTCATTGGCGCTGGTCCGATCGTCATCGGCCAGGCGTGCGAGTTCGATTATTCCGGCACGCAGGCGATCAAGGCGCTGCGCGAGGAGGGGTACCGCATCGTCCTGGTCAATTCGAACCCGGCGACGATCATGACCGATCCCGAGCTTGCCGATGCGACCTATGTCGAGCCGATCACGCCCGAGATCGTCGCCAAGATCATCGAGAAGGAGCGTCCCGACGCCGTCCTGCCGACGATGGGCGGGCAGACCGCGCTCAACACCGCGCTGGCGCTGTTCAACGACGGCACGCTGGAGAAATACGGCGTCCAGATGATCGGCGCCGATGCCGAGGCGATCGACAAGGCCGAGGACCGGCTGAAGTTCCGCGACGCGATGGACAAGATCGGGCTGGAATCGGCCCGCTCCGCCATTGCCCATACGCTGGAAGAGGCAGTGGAAGGGCTGAAGACCACTGGCCTGCCGGCGATCATCCGCCCGAGCTTCACCATGGGCGGATCGGGCGGCGGCATCGCCTATAACCGCACCGAGTTCGAGGAGATCGTGCGCAAGGGCCTGGACGCGTCACCCACCACCGAGGTGCTGATCGAGGAATCGCTGCTCGGCTGGAAAGAATATGAGATGGAGGTCGTGCGGGACCGCAACGACAATTGCATCATCATCTGCTCGATCGAGAATGTCGATCCGATGGGCGTCCACACGGGCGATTCCATCACTGTCGCGCCGGCCCTGACGCTGACCGACAAGGAATATCAGATCATGCGCAACGCGAGCATCGCGGTGCTGCGCGAGATCGGCGTCGAGACGGGCGGGTCGAACGTCCAGTTCGCGGTGAATCCGAAGGACGGCCGCCTGGTCGTGATCGAGATGAACCCGCGCGTCTCGCGCTCGTCGGCGCTTGCCTCCAAGGCGACGGGTTTCCCAATCGCCAAGGTCGCGGCCAAGCTGGCGGTGGGCTACACGCTCGACGAGATCATCAACGACATCACCGGTGCCACTCCGGCGTCGTTCGAGCCGACGATCGATTACGTCGTCACCAAGATCCCGCGCTTCGCTTTCGAGAAGTTCAAGGGCGCCGAGCCGATCCTGTCGACCGCGATGAAGTCGGTTGGCGAGGTGATGGCGATCGGCCGCAACATCCATGAATCGATGCAGAAGGCGCTGCGCGGTCTCGAGACGGGCCTGAGCGGCTTCAACCAGGTCGATGCGCTGGTCGGCGCACCGCGCGACGAGATCGAGGCCGCACTGGCCCGCGCCACCCCAGACCGGCTGCTGGTCGCGGCGCAGGCGCTGCGCGAAGGCTTCACCGTCGCCGAGGTCCATGCGATCGCCAAGTACGATCCGTGGTTCCTGGAGCGGATCGCCGAGATCATCGCGGCCGAGGAAGAAGTGTGCCGCGGCGGTCTGCCGCAGGATGCGGCCGGCATGCGCCGCCTGAAATCGATGGGCTTCAGCGACAAGCGTCTTGCCTGGCTCGCGCTCAAATCCGCCAATCTGCACGGCGGCATGGACCGCGGCATCGCGCGCGGGTCGGGCCTGATCCATGACGCCGTGGTCGCGATGACCGGCGGCATCACCGAGGATGAGGTGCGCAAGCTCCGCCACAAGCTGGGCGTGCGGCCCGTGTTCAAGCGGATCGACACCTGCGCCGCCGAGTTCGAGGCGAAGACGCCCTATATGTACTCGTCCTATGAGGCGCCCAGCTTCGGCGAGCCCGAGAATGAGGCCATGCCGTCGGACCGCCGCAAGATCGTCATCCTTGGCGGCGGGCCGAACCGGATCGGGCAGGGCATCGAGTTCGACTATTGCTGCTGCCATGCCTGCTTCGCGCTGGCGGATGCGGGCTATGAGACGATCATGGTCAACTGCAACCCGGAGACGGTGTCGACCGATTACGACACGTCGGACCGGCTTTATTTCGAGCCGTTGACCGCCGAGGACGTGCTTGAAATCCTGCATGTCGAGCAGCAGAACGGCACCCTAGTGGGCGTGATCGTCCAGTTCGGCGGCCAGACCCCGCTCAACCTGGCGCATGCGCTGGAACAGGCCGGCATCCCGATCCTGGGCACCAGCCCCGACGCGATCGACCTGGCCGAGGATCGCGAGCGTTTCGCCGCGCTGATCACCAAGCTTGGCCTGCTCCAGCCGGCCAACGGCATCGCGCGTAGCCGCGACGAGGCGATCAAGGTCGCCGAGCGGATCGGCTATCCGGTGCTGATGCGCCCGAGCTACGTCCTTGGCGGCCGCGCGATGGAGATCGTCGACGGGCCGGCGCAGCTCGACGATTATATCCAGACGGCGGTGCAGGTGTCGGGCGACTCGCCCGTGCTGATCGACCAGTATCTGCGCGACGCGATCGAGGTCGACGTCGACGCGATCTCCGACGGCACCGATGTAACGGTCGCTGGCGTGCTCCAGCATATCGAGGAAGCCGGCGTCCATTCGGGCGACAGCGCCTGCTCGATCCCGCCTTACAGCCTGTCGGACGAGATCATCGCCGAGATCGAGCGCCAGACGACCCTGCTCGCCAGGGCATTGTCGGTGGTCGGGCTGATGAACATCCAGTTCGCGGTGAAGGACGGCCAGGTCTACCTCATCGAGGTCAATCCGCGCGCCAGCCGCACGGTGCCGTTCGTCGCCAAGGCGATCGGCGCGCCGATCGCGAAGATCGCGGCGCGGGTGATGGCGGGCGAGAAGCTTGCCGACCTGCCCAAGATCGACCGGGCGATCGATTATGTCGCGGTGAAGGAAGCGGTGTTCCCGTTCAACCGTTTCCCCGGCGTCGATCCGGTGCTCTCCCCTGAAATGAAGTCCACCGGCGAAGTGATGGGGATCGATCGCGATTTCGTCACGGCCTTCGCCAAGTCCCAGCTCGGGGCGAGCAACGTGCTGCCCAAATCGGGTAGCCTGTTCGTCAGCGTGAAGGACAGCGACAAGCCGGTGGTCCTGCCGGGCGTGAAACTGCTTGCGGAAAATGGCTTCGCCATCGTCGCGACCGGCGGCACGGCGGATTATCTGTCGGCACACGGCGTTCTGGTGGAGCGCGTCAACAAGGTGGCGCAGGGGCGGCCGCATATCGTAGACCTGATCAAGGACGGCGGGATCGACCTGATCTTCAACACCACCGAAGGCTGGCAGTCGCTCAAGGACTCGCAACCGATCCGTGCCTCGGCGCTGAATCAGAAGATTCCCTATTACACCACGGCACCGGCCAGTGACGCCGCAGCACAGGCTATCGTGGCACTTGCCACACACAGTCTTGAAGTACGGCCTTTGCAATCCTATTATTCGCACTCGCACAAATAATTCCCACATGAGAAAAAACGTGCGGCGGGTCCGTGAAGGGCCGGCTTGAAGTGATTTTTTGACGAAGGACCTAAAGGGATGGCGACCGTCGACAAGATGCCGATGCTGCAGGAGGGCTATGAAAAGCTCAATGCGGACCTGAAGCGCCTTAAAGCCGAGCGTCCGACCATCGTCGACGCGATCGAGGAAGCACGCGCTCATGGCGATCTTTCCGAAAACGCTGAATATCATGCCGCCAAGGAGCGGCAGGGGCAGATCGAGGCATCGATCTCCGACATCGAGGACAAGCTGTCCCGGGCGCAGGTGATCGACCCGCGCGACCTGTCGGGCGACAAGGTCGTGTTCGGGGCGACCGTCACCCTGCTCGACGAGGACGACAAGCCCGTCCGTTACCAGATCGTCGGCCAGACCGAGGCTGATGCCAAGGGTGGGCGCATCTCGTACAATTCGCCGATGGGCCGCGCGCTGATCGGGCGCCGGGTCGATGACGAAGTCGAAGTGACGGTGCCGTCGGGCGACCGTTATTACGTCGTCTCGAAGATCGAATTCATCTGAACGGAATCAATCTTCCGCGGGGCCGATTTACCGACGCGCTGGTTGCGCTGTCGGTGTTTGCTGCCCTGTTCGTGACTGCCGCGATCGGGCTCGGTCGCGCGGCGATCCTGTTCGGCTTCATTCCGTCCTATTTCCTGGCGGGCGGCTGGAGCGACGATCCGGTCCGTTCATGGCTCTCGCCGCTCGCCTCGGCCTTCCTCGCGCACGACGTTATCTCCGCGGTGTTCAACATGGTCTTCCTGTTGATCGCGGGGCGCTATGTCGAAAAGGCGATCGGGCCGGTCGGGCTGGGGGTGGTGTTCGTCCTCGGCGCCTATGGCGGCGCGCTGGCACGGCTGATCCTGACGCCCGGATCGCCGATCCCCAGCGCGGGGCTGGACGCGTCGGTCTTCGCGATCATCGGTGCCTATTTCATGCTGTATGGCGTGCCGAGCACCATTCCGGTCGCGCGTCACCACAATCGCCTGACCCAGATCGCGATTCTCGCCGGCGTCTGGCTGGCGATCCAGATCGTCTTTGCGGTCATCGCGCAAAGCTTCGAGGTCTCGGTGACGATCGTCGAACCGATCGGCGGGCTGCTCGCCGGCGTTGCGCTGGCGAAGCCGCTGCTGGCTTGGAATTATCGCAAGGCGTAGTGCCGGGTACTGGCGTTAAACGTTGACCCACACCGTCCGTTCGCCCTGAGCTTGTCGAAGGGCTGTTCTTTCTTCGTTACAAGAGAAGCGCAGTGCTTCGATAAGCTCAGCCCGAACGGGAGGGGATATCCCAGGTCGGTGAGGTCATTCTGTGCCCAGCCGGACAATACCCCAACCAATCAGGCCTTGGGCGTGCCCAGCATATCGGGTTGCAGCAGACGGTGCAGGTGCACCACCACGAACTTCATCTCGGCATCATCGACGGTGCGCTGCGCTGCGGCGCGCCACGCTTTTTCGGCGCTGGCATAATCCGGATAGATGCCGACGACCTCGATCGAGTCGAGGTCGTCGAAGTCGAGATGCTGCGGATCGCTGACGCGGCCGCCGAAGACGAGATGGAGCTTGCTCATGGATGTTGCTTCCAAAGGGAGGAGTCGCCTCGTCCTTAGAACGTCAATTCCATGAGGTGAACCGCCTGATACGGCTTTTTGTTACTTGCTCGAGGCCTTGGCCGCCGCTGCCGATCCGGCGCTGGACAGCGCCCTGACCACGCCGTCGAGCAGCTTGCCGACCTGGTCGCGCGCTGCATTCCTGTTCAGGCCGAGGGAGTCGAGCTCGGCCTTGCCGGCATCCTTGGCTGCCTGTGCGGCACCAGCGGCAGTGTCGTTGATCCGTTTGCCGATCGGCCCGAGCAGTTTGCCCTCCTGCTCGGTGCGCGGGATCACGGTACCGGCGAGCACGCCGATCGCAACGCCGCCAACCAATATGGCGAGCGGATTCGCCTCGATGCCCTGGGCGGTGCGACGCACTGCCTCGCGTGCGGTATCGCGCGTTGTCTCGATGGCCTTTTCCGCGGCGGTCCGGGGGGTGGACTTGGCGTTTGCGGGCTTGTCGGTGGTGGGGGCGTTCATTCGGAGGGTCCTTTCCGTCGGGCACGCGCCCGTTGGGGTTTCAAACTCGCAGGGAGCTCGGGAGTTTCATCGGGATCGCCCTCGATGAAGTGCCTGATCGGCCTGCGGGCCATGAACAGGCCGATCGCCGCGGCGGCGCCGGCCAGGGTGACGGGGTGGCGTTTCAGACTGTCCAGCCCATCGCGCGCGATCTCCTGTGCTGCTTCCTTCAATTCCCCGACCGCCTCGCGCGCAAGCGCCTTCGGGTTGAGCCGGGCCTGGAGATCGACGAGCGTCGCGGCTAGCCGTGCCCGGGCGGCCTCGGCCCGCACCTTGGCCAGGGGAAGATCAGCCGCGTCGTCGATCGCCTCGGGCAGGTTCCTGGAAGTGCTCACTCGGGTTTTTCCGACATGTTGGTGATCTTGCGCACCTTGGCCATGGCGAGGCGGACGAGCAGCGCCGCGATGCCAAGCGAGAGCACCACGACGAGGATCGTCGCCCCGACCTCGCCCAGCGGGCGGCGCAGGATGAGCAACAGGCCGAGGACGGTCGCGATCATCGCCGACTGGGCGAGCAGCAACGCCACCACGCCAAGGATGATCGCCGTCCGCGCCTCGCCGACCCGGCTGAGGAACTGGGCGCGGTACAGCCTGATCTCCGCGCGAACGAACCGCTCGGCATCGTCGATCAGGCGTGAGAACAGGGCCGCAATGCTGTTGCCGTCATGCTCTTCCGGTGGTTGATCGGCCATGTTTCCCCCGGTGTCCGTTGACTCAGGCGTCGTCGCGATCGGCCGCGTCAATGCCCGACTTGATCAGCCGAACCAGCACGAAGCCGATCGCGGCAGCGGTGCCGATCGCGACCGCCGGGCTTTTCTTCACGAAGCCACGCGCATCCTCGATCAGGTCGTCGAGATTCTTCTGCTTGATGGAATCCGAAAAGCCGGAGACCGCCTCGGCGGCGCTGCGGGCATATTGGCCGTATTGCTGGCCGACCTTCTCGTCGACGGTGCCGGCCGCCTCGTTCATCATCTTGGCAAGTTCGTCGAGCACGCCGCCGGCACGAGCCTTGCCGTCCTCTGCATAGGCACGGGCCTTGTCGCCGGCCTCCTTGGTCAGCTTGGAGGCGCTGTCCTTCAGCGTCTGGGTGGCGGCCTTGGTCTCGGCCTTGAAGCGCGGGGTGGCGGTTTCTGCGGTTTCCACGGTAGGGCCTTTCTTCGGCGTTGCTGGGGCCGGCTTTGATGTCTTCGGGGCAGGCGAGGTCTTGGGGGCGGCCGCGGCTTTCGGCGCAGCCTTGCGCGGGGTCGCGGTAGTCGCGGCCTTATTCACCGGCCGAGCTGGTTTCGGGGCCTTGGGAGTTTCGTCAGCCATGCTGTCGCCCTTTTCTCGCTTGTCCATCATCAACCGGCCAGCGCAGTCCACGGTTCCATCGGTCGAGACGATTTGCCGCCGCCGATGTTAGCCGATAGAGGCTCGCCCCGTCTGCCCGGGCTTCAATCGTTAGAAGGATCATAACGTGACCGCAATCATCGACATCCACGCGCGCCAAATCCTTGACAGCCGGGGTAACCCGACCGTCGAAGTCGACGTGTTGCTCGATGACGGCTCGTTTGGTCGCGCCGCCGTTCCCTCGGGCGCGTCGACCGGCGCGCATGAGGCGGTCGAACTGCGCGATGGCGACAAGAGCGTGTATCTCGGCAAGGGCGTGCTCAAGGCGATCGAGGCAGTCAACACCGAGATCGCCGATGCGGTACTCGGCCTCGAAGCAGAGGATCAGAGCGATGTCGATCGCGCGATGATCGAACTCGACGGTACGGAGAACAAGAGCCGGCTCGGCGCAAATGCAATCCTGGGCGTCAGCCTCGCGGTCGCCAAGGCGGCGGCCGATGCGCGCGGCCTGCCGCTCTATCGCTATGTCGGCGGCGTCTCCTCGCATGTCTTGCCGGTGCCGATGATGAATATCATCAATGGCGGCGAGCATGCCGACAACCCGATCGATTTCCAGGAATTCATGGTCGTGCCGGTGGGCGCCTCGTCGATCGCTGAAGCGGTGCGCTGCGGTTCCGAGATTTTCCACACGCTGAAAAAGGGCCTGCACGACAAGGGGCTGGCGACCTCGGTCGGTGATGAGGGCGGCTTTGCCCCGAATATCGCCTCGACCAGCGATGCGCTCGATTTCATCATGAGCTCGATCGAGAAGGCAGGCTACAAGCCGGGTGACGACGTGATGATCGCGCTCGACTGCGCCGCGACCGAATTCTTCAAGAACGGCAAGTACGACATCTCGGGCGAGGGCAAGATCCTCTCCAGCCACGAGATGGCGGAATATCTCGCCGACCTGAGCCGCCGCTACCCGATCTTCTCGATCGAGGACGGCATGGCCGAGGATGATTTTGTCGGCTGGAAGGCGCTGACCGAGCTGATCGGCGATAAGGTCCAGCTGGTCGGCGACGATCTGTTCGTGACCAACCCGAAGCGGCTGAAGCAGGGCATCAAGGATGGCCTCGCCAATTCGCTGCTGGTGAAGGTCAACCAGATCGGCACCCTGACCGAGACGCTCGAGGCAGTGTCGATGGCACAGCGCGCCGGCTACACGGCGGTCATGTCACACCGCTCGGGCGAGACCGAGGATGCGACGATCGCCGACCTGGCCGTCGCCACCAACTGCGGGCAGATCAAGACCGGCAGCCTCGCGCGCTCGGACCGGCTCGCCAAGTACAACCAACTCATCCGTATCGAGGAAGAGCTGGACGAGGCGGCCGTCTATGCCGGACGGTCCATCCTTCGGGTGTGATTGTGCTTGATTTCGGTCGAGTAGGTGAAATTCCTGCTTGATCCGCGAGTCGCGACCTGCGAGAATCGTGGAATGGCAAAGCGTTCCACGTTCCGCACCATGCTCCGCCGCGCCGGCCCTCCGGCCGCGTTGCTGATCGTGGGCGCGTTTTTCGGGGGCTATGCTATCATGGGCCCGAACGGCGCGCTCGCCTATGGCGACATCCAGCGCCAGCTGGACAAGCGCCAGAGCGAGCTCTCCGTGCTGGAGAAGCAGCGCGTCGAGCTGAAGAACCGCGTCGCGCTGCTCGACCCGCGCCATGCCGATCCTGACATGGTCGACGAGCTGGCGCGCAAGAAGCTCAACGTGGTGCATCCCGACGACATGATCGTCGACCTGGGCAAATAGCCTCTCCACGCTGCGGGTGGCATTCTGCCGGACTGGCGCGCCTCGCGCGAAACTGCCAGCATCCCGCGATAGCGAATCAAAAGGGAGCGGGTATGCGCAGGATATTGCTTGCCGGGATCGCCTTGCTGGCGGTCACGGCATGCGGGCCGTCTGGGACGAAGCCCATCACCAACGACGCCGAGCTGGTACTGCCGACGACCGACTGGCCGGCGTTCCGCGATGCCTTTATCGAAGGGTGGTTCAAGCTCGATCCGGCGAACGCGGTCTATCAGGGGCGGCATGATTTCGACGGCGGGCTGGGCGACTGGAGCGAGGCGGGACTCAAGCGCCAGGCCGATTTCCTGCGCGCCTCGATCATCAAGGCGTCCGCCTTCGATGCGGCCAAGCTGAGCAAGCAGGATGCGTTCGAGCGCGATTATCTGGTGAAGGTCGCCGAAGGAAAGCTATTCTGGCTGACCGATGCCGATCAGCCGCACACCAACCCGGCCTGGTATATCGGCGCCGGGCTCGACCCGAACGTCTATATCGCGCGCAACTATGCCGATGCGCCGACGCGGATGAAGGCGATGATCAAGTTCCTGCGCCAGATCCCCGGCGCGGCGGCGAATATCCGGACCAATCTTAAGACGCCGATGCCGCTGAGCTTCATCGACTACGGCGTGGCGGGCTTCAACGGCTTTGCCGATTATTATACCGGCGACGCGAAAAAGGCGTTTGCCGGCGTGCAGAGCCCGGTGCTGCAGGACGAGTTCACCCAGGTATCGACGGCCGCCGCCAAGTCGATGCACGACCTGGCGGGTTACCTCGACGGCCAGCGCGCCACCGCGACGCAGGGCTTTGCACTGGGTGCCGACAAATTCTCGCGCATGGTCAAGATGACCGAGGGCGTCGATGTGCCGCTCGACCAGCTCGAGGCGGCGGGCAGGGCCGACATGAAGCGCAACCAGGATGCGTTGAAGGCGGCCTGCGCTCAGTTCGCGCCGGGCGCGACCATCCCGGCCTGCATGGCGAAGATGAACGCCAACAAGCCAGAAGGCGGGCCGGTCGCCGAGGCGCGGCGGCAGATCCCCGAGCTCAAGGCGTTCGTGATCGCCAAGGACATCGTCTCGATCCCCGATGCCGAACAGGCGCTGGTCGAGGAGAGCCCACCCTATAACCGGCAGAATTCCGCGTATATCGACCCGCCGGGGCCGTTCGAGAAGGGCATTCCCTCGGTCTATTATATCTCGCCGCCCGACCCGAGCTGGACCAAGGCGGTGCAGGACGCGTTTGTGCCGGGCAAGATGGACCTGCTGTTCACCTCCGTGCACGAAGTGATGCCGGGGCATTTCCTCCAGTTCCGCCACGCGAATAAATCGCCTTCGCTCTTCGGTCGGCTGTTCGTCGGTTACGCTTACGCGGAAGGCTGGGCGCATTATGCCGAGGAGATGATGTGGGACGCCGGGCTGAACAATGGCGACCCGGAGACCCATGTCGGCCAGCTCTCCAACGCGCTGCTGCGCAACTGCCGCTATCTCTCGGCGATCGGACTTCACGCGCGGGGCATGACCCAGGAACAGTCACGCAAGATGTTCGTCGACGAGTGCTATCAGGACGAGGGCAACGCCAAGCAGCAGTCGGCCCGCGGAACCTATGATCCGGCCTATCTCAACTACACCATGGGCAAGCTGATGATCCGCAAGCTGCGTGACGATTGGACTGCGACCCATGGCGGGCGGCAGGGGTGGAAGGCGTTCCACGACCAGTTCCTCAGCTATGGCGGCCCGCCGATCCCGCTGGTGCGCAAGGCGATGATGGGGGGCGATGGGAAAGCGGTGTTTTGAGCGGGGCAGGCTCGCCCGTCCGCTGGCTTGGGCTTGCCAAGTGAGCTGTCGCGGCGAGCACCCGTCCGGTCATTTCGAGCGAGGTTAGGCTTAGCGGTTCTGCGCTTCGGGTTGGACATTCTCCGCCTCTTCGGGCCGCGGGTTGCGGATCGAGGGGCGGAGGCGCGCGACACTGCACAGCCCGGCGACCACCGCGAGGCTTGCCGACACCATCGGCGGGATTCGGCCCTCGCCGATGCCGAGCGCGAGCAGCGCCGCGACCAGGGTCGCCCCCGTGGTCTGTCCGGCGAGCCGGACGGTCGAGACAAGCCCGCCTGCGGCGGCGGCGCGCTCGCGCGGGGCCGACCCGACCAGAAGCCGGGCATTGGGCGGCAGGTAGAGACCAAATCCCGATCCGCACAGAGCCATGCGCCAGGCGACATCGAACAGGCTCGGGTCGGCCGGCATGAAGGCGAGTAGCAGCAGTGCGACGATCGATATGCTCATGCCGATGCCGCCCAGGATGCCGGCGGGCACCCGGTCCGACAGGAAGCCGGCTGCCGGCGCGACGATCATGTTGGTCAGCGGCCAGGGCGCGATCGCCGCCCCGATCGCCGCAGCGCTGAAGCCAAGGGCATGGAGGCGGAACGGCGTCGAGATGAGCAGCGTCATCGAGGCCGTGAAGGCGACGAAGCCGCCGATGGCGGAAAGGGCCAGCACCGGTCGCACCAGCAGGTCGATCGGCAGGATCGGGTTGGGCTCGCCCCGCTCGCGCCTGACGAAATAGATGCCGACGAGAATGCCGACGACGACGATGGCGGCGGAGACGACCGGGCTGTCGCCATGCACCATGCTCTCCAGCCCGCCGATGACGAGGCCGAACATCGAGGCGCACAGCACCGCGCCGAAAATGTCGAAGGTGGCATGGCGCGCGCGGGGATTGGGAATAGCGCGGCCGAGGGCTAGGCTGATCAGCGCGAACGGCACCGCGCTGGCGAAGACCCAGGGCCAAGGCGCCACGGACAGGATCAGGCCGCCGATCGTCGGCGCGATCGCGGCGGAACTCGTCACGACGACCGAGTTGATGCCGAGCCCCCGGCCGAGCTGGTTCGACGGGTAGATCTGTCGGATCAGCGCCGAGGATACGCTCAGCACGCCGGCGGCGCCGATGGCTTGCACCGCCCGCACGATCAGCAGGAACGGCAGGCTCTTGGCGAAGAAGCAAAGGATCGTGGCGATGGTGAAGATCGCCTGGCCCGCCTGATAGGCATTGCGGAGCCCGATACGCTCGCCAAGCCCGGCAAAGGGTAGCAGCAGCATCACCAGCATCACCTGATAGACGGTGACCACCGAGACGACGGCGCTCTGCCCGACGCCTAGGTCGCGGGCGATGGTCGGCAGCGCCACATTCGCGACGCCGCCATCGATGATGACGAGCGCCGACCCGAAGGACATCGCGGCGATGGCGTAATAGCGACGCGGGAAGGGCAGGCCGTCGCCCGTATTATGCTTGTCCGGCTCCTGCCGGCGGAAGAAGCCAAGGGCGAAACCCTGGGCGCCGGACGTGCCTGCCGCGCCGGTGTCCGCAGAAGGAGAGGGCGGAGTCGTCACGCGCGGCCTATGCGACAAGATGGACGATTTGGGAAATGTTTAGGGAGGGCGGGGCGCCAGATGCGCACCCGCCCTCGAAGGCGATGCTCAGGTGAGCGAGATTTCTGCGACCTTGTCCTTGTAATCCTGCTTGGGGTCGATGCCGAGCAGCATCTTCGCGCCGGCGAACAGGCTCGAACCGTTGAGCCATACCTGCGCCCGTTCCGGATCGAGCCGGAGCAGCTGGAGCTTCGGATCGTCCTTGCCGCCTTCGAACCAGGCCGCGACGAACGGATTCCACAGCCGGTCGACTACGGCGCGATCGTTGGACAGCGACAGCGTGCCGTGAATGCTGGCGAACAGGTCATGCCCCTTTGACGCAAAATGGGCGAGCGCGCGGCTGCCCTGGCCCTCGCGCAGTTCCTTGGTCAGATCAGCTTCCTTGGAGGTGAAGAACCAGATCGGACCAGCGTCTTCGTCGCCATCGAGCTGGGCCGTCATCGGCTGCGCATGGCCATCCTCGACTCCGTCGAGCCCGAGCATCAGCGTCATGTCGGAGCGGAGGGCCTTCCAGAATTTGGCGGTGATGTCCTGTGTGTCGGTCATGGCGGTTTCCTTGATGTTGCCGCACCCGAACGGGCGGGCGTTCGTCGCGGTTCCCGCTGATCTGACCGTTCGCCTGTCGATCGGTACTTGCTGCGATGCAGCATTTTATTGTATGGCGACGCTCATGAAGCTACCCATCGAGAGCGACAAGGCGGCCCCGCAGGGTCCGGTCCCGACCATTTTCGAGGCGATCGTGCGCAAGCGCTGCGTGGTCGCGACCTACAACCGCGTCACGATGACGCTGGCGCCGCACGTGATCTACACGAAGCATGGCGACCTGTTCATCGACGCGGTCGCCCTCGAAAAGGACGGCAAGCCGCCCCGCGAGGAGAAGATCGGCACGTTCAAGCTCGCCGGCCTCAACGAGCTGCAGCTTACCGAGCGCGAATTCCCCGCGAGCACGCTGTTCCACGCCAATGACGCGAAATATGTCGAGGCGTTGATCGCGGTCGAAGCGGCTTAAAGAACCCACTCCACCGACAGGAAGCCCTTGGTCGTATCGGTCTGGAACCGGTCGGCCTTGTAGCGTGCGAGCCGGGCGGCCACGACGAAGCGCTGCAGCTTCGCCTGGGCGAGCAGATCGAGTTCATCGCCATAATGCTGCGACAGGCGGTCGCTGTCGAAATGGTGCCAGGTCGCTCCGATCCCGACGCCGCTGACCGGGCCCCTTGTCTTCCAGTTCGCGCCCAGGGTTCCGTAGAGATCGCGTACGCCGTTGGGTGGTGTGGTGGCGAACTTGCTGGCCCAGCCCTGGAAGCGGAACAGCGAGGCGAGGGGAGTCTGGAAGCTGGTCAGCGCCGTGCCGCCATCGGCGCCCAGCACTTCATAACCGGCGGTTGCTGCGATCACCTTGCCGCTCACGGTACCTTCGGCGAGATAATAGTGCGCGGCGTAGCGGTTGGGGTTGCGGTGATAGTCACTCTGTCGCGCGGCGCTGGCGATATAGCCTAGCTTCCAGCCCGGCGCGACCGGCCGGCTGCCCGCGAAGCGTACGCCATAGCTCTGGCTCGACAGGCGAAAGCCCTGCAACGCCGCCAGATCCTGATCGACGAGATAGGCGAAACCGGTGAGCGTGCCGACCGGGGCGGCGTAGCTGACCAAGCCGAACCAGTTGCTGCCCTGCACCGAGGTGGGGCGGGCACCGGTGCCGTCCACGCCGTTCACGGTGCGGACGCTCCAGACATAGATTGCGTCGATGCTGAGGCGGGGAACGCCCGCCCACGTCACGCGCACCGCGTCGAAATTCTGCTCGTTCTGACGCCAGGGTGCCGGGCCGACGAAACGCTGGTCGGCCAGGTCGAGCACCTGCCGCCCCGCGGTGATGCTCGTCTTGTGCGCCGCGTAACGGATCTGGGCGCGGTTGAGCTCGATATTCTGCGGGTCGCCAACCACCGGCAGCGGGCGGCCGTTGAGCCCGTCATTATAATGATTGTCGATGCCGATCGTGGCTTCGCTCTCGACCAGTGCGGACCAGGGGCCGGTGCTCGCCTGCACCCCGCTGCGAACGCGCAGGGTGGCGGCATCCGCCTTGTCGGCGATGCCGTCCTGATCGACATGCTCGTAGCGCAGGCGCGCGTCGATCAGCGGCTCCAGCGTCACGTCCTGCGCCTGGGCGGTCTGAGCGCACGCTCCCAGCGCCACGAGCCCGAGGGCTCGTGTCATCATCCTGCTCATGGGCAATCCTTGATCGGTAAGGGGAGCGGGCGGCTGGTTGTGGGGGCCGCCCGCTCCAGGGGGCAGCTCTTAGGCTGGATTGGCGACGAGGCCGCCGTCGATCGCGCCGAGTTCGCCGGAGGCACGCGCCTCGCGGCCATAGACCAGTTCGAACAGCGGGCCCGCCATCATGGTGGTGACGATCGCCATCAGCACGAGCATCGAGAACAGCGTCGGACCGATAATACCCTTTTGCAGGCCGATATTGATGATGATCAGCTCCATCAGCCCGCGCGAGTTCATCAGCGCGCCGATGCCGAGCGAGGTGCGATTGTCCTCGCCTGCGATCCGTGCCGCCAGGTAGCAGGCGCCGCCCTTTGCGAGGATCGAGGCGATCAGCACGCCGAGCGCGATCAGCAGGAGTGCGGGCGAGTTGACCATGTCCATCCGGGTGTTGAGGCCCGAATAGGTGAAGAACATCGGCAGCAGCAGCACGACGGCGAGCGGCTCGACCTTCTTCTTCAGTTCCTCGACGAACAGGCCGCGCGGCATGACGACGCCCAGGATGAAGCCGCCGAAGATCGCATGGATACCGATTGCGTCCATCAGGAAGGCGGAGGCGCAGAACAGCATCAGCGTGATGGCGAGTACGGTCACGCTCATCTCTCCGGCGCGCTCGACCGCCCGGCCGAGCGGCGCCAGCAGGCGCTGGCCGAACAGGATGATGAAGGCGGCATAGGCAACGCCCCCGCCGATCGCGAGCACCGCGACGCCAGGGCCTGCCCCGAAGGTCGCCAGCACGACAGCGAGCACGCACCACGAAACGGCATCGTCGAACGCACCCGCGGTCAGCGACAGGGTGCCGAGCGCGGTGTCGGCGAGCCCGCGCTCGTTGATAATTCGCGCCAGCATCGGGAAGGCGGTGAGCGCGATGCAGGCGCCCATGAACAGGGTGGCGTTGGCGGTCGAGATGCCCGGCGCGAACAGCCCCGGCACGCCGAGCAGGAGCGGCGTGATCAGGAACGCGATCAGGAACGGCGCGGCGATGCCGGCAAAGGATACGCCCATCGCACTCTTCGCCTTGGACTTGAACTTGTCGAGCCGCAGCGTGGTGCCGACCAGGAACATGTACAGACCGACGCCGAGTTGTGCGCCGGCGTAGAGCACGTTGCGCGTCTCCTTGGGGAACAGCTCCAGCTGAGCGCCCGGGAAGAACAGCCCGAGAAGCGATGGGCCGAGGATCACGCCGGCGATCATCTCGCCGACGACCTGGGGTTGTCCGAGGAACTTCTTGCCGGCCCAGCCGACGACCCGGCACGCCAGCAGGATCACCGCAAGCTGGAGGAAGAAGTGAACGCTGAAGTCGCCCGGCGTATAGCTTGCGGCCGAGGCCGGAACGGCAGGCCCATGCGCGGACAAGGTGCCGCCGACTGTCGACCAGATACTATCGATGACCGCGTTGGCCATATGATTTTCCCCCTCCTGAATTCGGGTTTTCCCCGGCAATTCCCGTTGCCTGTTCACGATGGGGGCGAAATTCGGGACGTCGCGCAACAGGAAAATGCGGCCTGGCAGCCGCTCCCCGTCATTTTTCGGTCATGGGCATACGAGGTGTTGCGGTGGAGGCACAGAGTAGTAATGTGCCTACAAGTTAGCGTGAACATTATAGGCATGTAGGTACAGGAATCGGCCCAATGAAGCTCGTCTCAAGCCGCGATTTCAACCAGGATGTTACCGCTGCGAAGCGCGCCGCGCGACTCGAGCCGGTGTTCGTCACCGACCGGGGCAAACCCACTCACGTGCTGATGAGCATCGATGCCTTCCGCCAGCTTACCGGGCAGACCGAAACGATCGTCGACCTGCTCGCCATGCCAGACCTGCCGGACATCGACCTGGCGGGCAGCGCGCATGAGGCGTGGAGCAGGCAGGAGGGGATCGGCTGATGTATCTGCTCGATACCGGCGTGGTGTTCGAACTGCGCAACGCCCGCGCCGGGAAGACCGATCCGCGCTTCGCGGGCTGGGCGGCGGGCCTCGCCCGGCAGAGCCTGTTCATCTCTGCGCTGACCCTGCTCGAACTGGACAGCGGCGTCGCGCGCACTGCGCAGCGGGACAAGGCGGGCGGCGCTGCGCTGCGCCAGTGGATCGACAACCAGGTGCTGGGCGCCTTTGACGGGCGGATCCTGCCGGTCGACACGGCGATCGTGCGGCGGCGCACTCAATTGCCCTATGCCGATGCGCGCGACGGGCTGCTTGCGGCGACCGCCGTGGAGCACGGGCTGATCCTGGCGACGCGCCATCCCGGCTCCTTCAAGGCCGGCCGGGTCAAGCTGGTCAATCCCTGGGCCTATACGCCCGAGGTCGCCGAGGATGACGGTGACTGGCGACAGGCGGCAAAGGCGGGGCCGCTTTGGCTCAAAAACCTGTTCGTCAGGGCATGATCATGGGGCAAGACGGCAGCATGGACCGGAAGCGCAGCATATTGATCGTCGGCGGCGGCACGGCCGGCTGGATGACGGCGGCCTATCTCGCCAAATATCTCGAGCTCTCCGGCAATGAACGGCTCGAGATCAGGCTGCTCGAATCGCCGGAAATCGGCATCATCGGCGTGGGCGAGGGGACCTTCCCCACGATCCGCAACACGCTTCAGTTCATCGGCATCGACGAGAGCCGGTTCATTCGCGAAACCTCGGCCACTTTCAAGCAGGGCATCCGCTTCATCGACTGGGTGCGTACCCCGAAGGAAGGGGAGCACAGCCACTTCTTCCATCCGTTCGAGGCGCCCTTCCATGCCGAGGGCGTCAGCCTGGTGCCCTATTGGCTGCTCCAGGACGAGAAGACGCGCCGGCCCTTTGCCGAGGCGATGACGATCCAGAACCGCGTGGCGGAGGCGCAGCGCGGGCCGAAGGGGGCGGGCGAGGGCGATTTCGCCGGGCCGCTCAGCTATGCCTATCATTTCGACGCGACGATGCTGGCGAATGTCCTGGCGGAGCGCGCACGTGCGCTTGGCGTCGTTCATCTCCAGGGACTGCTCAACCATGTCGAGATCGACGATACCGGGGCGATTGACCATGTCGTCGCGGCGGAACACGGGCGGCTCGACGCCGACCTCTATATCGATTGCACCGGTTTCCGGGCGGAACTGATCGGGCGGGCGTTGAAGGCACCGTTCAAATCGGTGCGTCCCGTCCTGTTCACCGATCGGGCACTTGCCTGCAAGATCCCCTATGACCGGCCCGACGCACCGATTGAGAGCTATACCATCGCCGCTGCGCACGAGGCTGGGTGGACCTGGGACATCGGGTTGAACGGTGCGCGCGGAATCGGCTGCGTCTATTCGAGCGACCATGTTTCGGACGATCGCGCGGCGGAAATCCTGCGGGATTATATCGGCCCGCGCGAGCAGGAGATCGTACCGCGCCGTATCCTGTTCGAACCTGGCTATCGTGAGCGGCAATGGGTGAAGAACTGCGTCGCGGTCGGGCTGTCGGGCGGGTTCCTAGAGCCGCTCGAATCCACCGGCGTGCTGGTGATCGAGGCAGCGATCGGCATGATCGCGGAGATGTTCCCGCACAACGGCCCGGTCGATGCCCCGGCGCGCCGCTTCAACGAGCTGATGGCCGCGCGCTACGACAATATCGTCAATTTCCTGAAGCTGCATTATTGCCTGAGCCAGCGCACCGAGCCCTTCTGGCGCGATAATGCCGATCCGGCGTCGATCCCCGAGCGGCTGGCCGAGATGCTCGATCAGTGGCGGCACCGACCGCCGGGCCGGTTCGACTTCACGCTCGATCTCGAATCCTTCGCCTTCTTCAACTATCAGTACATCCTCTACGGCATGGAGTTCAGGACCGACCTGGCACCGAGCCGAAGCGATTTTCCCAATGTGGGCGCGGCCGAGAAGACCTTCGCACGTATCAGGAATTTCGGGGAGCGCGCCACGCTCGACCTGCCGGGGCACCGGGCCCTGATCCAGCAGATCAACGGGGCCCGCTAGATGCCCCTTGCCGTTCGTCGCATATCCCGGCTGGCGTGGCCGGTTGCGCTTGCCAGCCGTCGGGAAGCGTCTGTATGGCCGTGACGCTGTCGTAACCACTTGTGTAACCATTATCATCAGCCCGTTGTATAACCAAGCCACTCTAGCCCCGCGATCCGCGCGCGCCCGTCAGGAAAATATGGTTGTGCGCGTGGCCAAGGTCCTGGGGCGGTGCTGATGCCGATCGCGTTGATCGCGTCGCTCCTCTCGACATCGCCGATTCCGACCGGCTTCACCGTGCGGACCCGGACTGCGGCCGGGCCCGACCAGCAGGCGCGTGCGGTCGCGCGCATGGTTGGCGGGATCATCAGCTATACGCGCTGGCCGGGCGAACCGGCGCCGGCGACACGGTTGTGCGTGATGGGCAGGGCGCGGTTCGCCGGCCGGCTCGGCGAGGCGAGCGAGGTCGCGGGACGCGCCGTCTCGGTCAATTATCTTGCGGATAGTGCGACAGTCGCTCAGACATGCGACGTGCTGTATCTCGGCACGCTGGCCGCTGGCGTCGCACAGCAGGCGATTGCCTCCATTCGCAGGCGGGGCGTTCTGTCCATCGCCGAATCCGACCCGGCATGCCGCGGCGGCACGATGTTCTGTCTCGAAGTCGATAGCGGGGAAGTATCCTTTCGACTGAGCGTCGACGCGATTTCCCGCGGAATGGTGCGGGTCGATCCGCGCGTGTTGCGTCTCTCCGATGCCAGTGAGGACGAGTCGTGAGTCGGGCTGTTCGCCCCTTGCCCACGCTTCGTGCGGTGCTTGCGCGGGTGCATTTTCGCGTCACGCTGTTCGCGGTCGGCATCGCTGGACTGACGGTGCTGCTTGCCGGCTTCGCGACGATCACCGGCTATGCCCAGCAAAACCTGCGCCTGATCGCCCAGTCGGCCAGCTACACCGTCGCGCCCGCCGTCATCTTCGACGATCCCGACGCAGCGCGTGAAAGCATTGCGCCGCTCGCTGCCGCCGAGGGCGTGGCCGAGATCACCGTGATCGCCAAACGCAGTGGGGCGCCACTTGCCCGGCTGGGCAATGGGCGGCATCATCGCGATGTCCTCGGCATCGACGGGCTGACCGAAAGGCTCGTCTTCCCAACGGTCGTTACCGCGCCGGTGCTCCATCGCGGCGTCACGATCGGCGAGGTGCGCGTGCGGGGCGATCCGGTGGTCGTCGCCGGCTATATTCGTAACGGGCTGGCCGGTGCCCTGGCCTGTCTCGTGATCACCGCGATCGCGACGCATTTCCTCGCCAGCAGGCTCCAGCAGAGCGTGATCGGACCGCTGCGCCAGATTGCCGCGGTGGCACATGGCGTGCGCGAGGACCGCAGCTTTGGTCGCCGCGCCCCACCCGCCAAGATCGCCGAGATCGATTCGCTTGGCGACGATTTCAACGCGCTGCTCGACGAGCTCGACGAATGGCACGCGCATCTGCGCCGCGAGCATGAGGAACTGAGCCACCAGGCGCGGCACGACACGCTGACCGACCTGCCGAACCGGGCCGTTTTCGAACAGCATCTGGCGGTATCGGTCGATCGGGCGCTGAGCGACGGTGAGCCTTTTGCGATCCTCTATATCGACGGGAATGGCTTCAAGGCTGTGAATGACCGACATGGTCATGCAGCGGGCGATCATGCGCTGGTGGAGATCGCGGCGCGGCTGAAGTCGTCGATCCGCGCTCAGGACATCGCGGCGCGCCTCGGTGGCGACGAGTTTGCCGTGCTGCTCCCGGCGCCCAGCGGTCGCGAGGCTGTAACCCGCGTATGCGAAGGCCTGATGGAGCGCATGGCAACGCCGATCCTCCTGCCGTCGGGCGAGACGATCTTCCTGAGTCTCAGCGTCGGTTCGGCGGTGTCTCCGGAAGATGGAAGGGATGCCGTGACGCTGCTCAAGACGGCCGATGCCGCCATGTACGCGAGCAAGCAGGCGCGCACGCAATGATCATGAACAAAGGGAAAGATGCTTCGACCATGATGTCCCGACCGCTTTCGAAGATGCTGCTCGGCATTGGCCTGATGATGCTGGCTGCATGCCAGACCATGGCCGATCATGGCGGCTGGAGCAGGGCGCAGGTGGCCGCGCTTCGCGCCGAGGGTTTCGCGAAGACGGACCGGGGCTGGGAGTTCGGCATGCAGGACCGGCTGCTGTTCGCGACCGATGCAAGCGATATCCGGGCCGAGCAGGTGGGGGTCATCCGCGGCATCACCGGGCGGCTGGTCGCGGTCGGCATCCACCGCGCCCGTGTCGAGGGGCACGCCGACGACACCGGAACGGCGCGCCACAATGAGGCGCTGTCTCAGCGCCGGGCCGATGCAGTGGCGGATGCCATGGCGGGCGGCGGCATCCCGCGCGGGAATATCCTCACCGAGGGGCTGGGTGACCGGTATCCGATCGAGAGCAACGCTACCGTGGAGGGCCGTCAGGAGAACCGCCGCGTCGTGATCCTGATCGCTTCGCCCTAACGCGGCGACCAGCCTGATGCGGCAAGCTCGAAGCCGGCGAATTCGAAAGCCGGCGTGACCACGCAGCTCACCAGCGCCCAGCCGAGCTGTGCCTCGGCCGCCTGCCAGGCATTGGCCGGCACGATCGCCTGGGGCAATTGCCCCGCCAGCACGTCACCGCCGAGCAGATGCTCCCGCGGTGTGCCGTCGTCGATCAGCAGCCGGAGCGGGCTACCGGTATGCCATAGCCAGAGTTCGGCGGCGTCGACCCGGTGCCAGTGTGAGCTCTGGCCGAGATCGAGCAGGAACAGGATAGCCGTCGCCAGCCCGCGCCCCTGGTTGGGCGCGGGCTGGCGGAAGGTCTCGCGATACCATCCGCCCTCGGGATGAGGCGTTAGTCCCAGCCGGGCGATGAGGGCGGTGGCGTCGCTCATGCCTTGATGAAGCCGAGGATGTCGGCGTTGAGAACATCCGCGTGCACCGTCAACATGCCGTGCGGATAGCCCGGATAGATTTTCAGCGTCGGTTTCTGCACCAGCTCGGCGGAGAGCAGCGCCGCGTCCTTATAGGGCACGATCTGATCGTCATCGCCGTGCAGGATCAGGCACGGCACGTCGATCTTCTTCAGGTCCTCGGTGAAGTCGGTTTCCGAAAACACCTTGATGCATTCGTAATGCGCCTGGGCGGAACCCATCATGCCCTGCAGCCACCAATGATCCATCACGCCCTGCGAGGTCGTCGCCCCCTCACGGTTGAAGCCGTAAAAGGGGAACGGCACGTTTTTGTAGAATTCCGCCCGGTTCGCTGCGAGCTGGTTCCTCAGATCGTCGAACACCTCGATCGGCAGGCCGCCGGGGTTGGATTCCTTCTTGATCATCACGGGCGGGACGGCACTGACCAGCACCGCCTTGGCGACGCGCGACGTGCTGTGACGGCCGAGATAACGGGCGACTTCGCCGCCGCCGGTCGAATGGCCGATATGGATCGCGTCCTTCAGGTCCAGCGCCGCGGTCAGTTCCGCGACGTCGTCGGCATAGGTGTCCATGTCGTTGCCGAAGGACGGCTGGCTCGAACGGCCATGGCCGCGGCGATCATGCGCGATCACCCGATAGCCCTGGGCGAGGAAGAACAGCATCTGGCTGTCCCAGTCGTCGGCGGTCAGCGGCCAGCCATGGTGGAAGACGATGGGCTGGCCCGTCCCCCAGTCCTTGTAGAAGATGTCGGTGCCGTCCTTGGTGGTGATCGTGCTCATGGCGGTCTCCTCAGGATGAGATGATCGCGCGCTGGTTTCCACGTCGCGATGACCGGGGTTTTATACCCGCATCATGACACTATCCATCCTCCCGATGGACGGTCCGATCGATGATCGATGTGCTTCGAGCAGCCGGACCAGCGCGATTCCCACGATCGCGACCAGCGCCCCCGCGATCATGTCCGACAGATAGTGCGTGCCCTCTACCGGTGTGGACAGGAGCATCGCGACGTTGAGCAGGGTGAGCGGCCAGCGCAGCCGGCGGAACGGCCAGGCGGCGGCGATATAAAGCACCGCGCTCGCGGTGTGGAAGCTCGGCGCCGAGACGAGTCCCCGCAGGTTACCGAGATCGACATGGCTCATCAGGTGAAGGCGCAGTTCCGGGATGATCGTCGACTCGGAAAGCTCGCTGACCGGCATATAGGGGATCGGTCCCTGCCACAGAAAGGCGAGGGGGCCTTCGGCCGGGATGAAGCGAAACAGGATCAGCGAGATCACCGCGGCCACCCAGAAGGACGCGATGAACGATCGAGCCGCCGCCCGGTGGTCGCGCCAGGCGAAATAGCCGAGCAGCAACGCGGGGCTCAGGAAGATGCTCTGATAGGCGGCGATGCCGAGCAGCTGGAGCGACCGGTGCGCCGCGACCAGATCATACCAGGCGATCCAGTTGAAGTGCAGCATCGCATCGATGCGCTGCAGCGTCGGGTCGATGAAGCCGTGGCTGCCGGCGGAGAGCGGATAGGTCGCGGTCGCGCCCATCAGAGAGATCAGGGTGAACAGGCCGAAATATTCGGCGATGTCGCGCGCGATACGACGGCCACGGGTCGGCGCATGGCGCAGCGCGTAGCGGGTCGCGGCGGTGATGATGCCAAGCACGGAGAAGAGGACCGTGCTTTTCGCCCATGGATCGATCCTGAGCCCCTGCCACGCCATTAGCGTTATCAGCGCGACGAGGCTGAGCAGGGTGCCGCCCGCGACCCATGCGCCAGGGATGACATAGGCGGCATTGTCGGAATGTGCGGGGTTGGAAAGCCGTGTGGCCCGGAAGGTCGATCGAGAGAAGTGGAGCAAGCGCGTGCCTCGAATGGGGCGACGTGGGAACGCGCCTGGAACCTGGTTCACGATCGCCGTGATGTGGCGTCAATAGCGTGAACTAATTGTGACGTCCCCATGAACTTGTCGTTTGAGCGATAATTCCTGATCTGAATCAAGACGCCCCGCTAACGACTCGCAAGAGGGCGGACTCGCGGAACGAACCCGACGCGGTTGCGGTTGAATCCGCAGACAGCAGGAGGTTTTATGGCCGATACGAAACAGGATGCGATCGCTCTCCTCAAGGCGGATCACCGCACAGTCGAGGAATTGTTCGAGCAATATGAAGGCGCGACCGGCTCCGCGAAAAAGCGGAAGATCGCGACCCAGATATGCCTTGAAATCACGGTCCATGCCCAGATCGAGGAGGAGATCTTCTATCCGGCGTGCGAGGGCAAGATCGAGGAAGACCTGCTCAAGGAAGCCTATGTCGAGCATGACGGCGCGAAGGTGCTGATCGCGGAGATCGAGGCGGGCAGCCCCGACGACGAATATTATGACGCGAAAGTGAAGGTGCTGTCCGAGCAGATCGAGCACCATGTCGAGGAAGAGGAAAAGCGCATGGAGGGCATGTTCTCCCAGGCGCGGCACGCCGGGCTCGACATGGATGCGCTCGGTGAGCAGTTGCGCACCCGCAAGGAGGAACTGGTGTCGGCCTATAAGGCGGGACTCCCCAAGCCCGAGACGACTACGCTCGACGTAGTGACTGTGTAGCAGTGTGCGGCATGCCCTGCGTTCCGGTGCATGAAGGACGCGGGGCATCGCTCGGCATCCGATACCTGACGATGCTGGCGGGCCAGCCCCGCCTAGTATCGAGACCGAGAACCGAGAGAATAATTAAGCGGGTACTCTAACCTGGATCAGGTACAATATTGGCGCACGTCAATCTGCAAATGGAACGGCCCGCTTTTCCGCGTGTTGTCCTAGTATCGAAACAATCGAGAGGAGCGTGTCGTGGGTAAAGGTATCTTGCTATGGTTGATCGGCATTCCGCTCCCGATCATCATTCTGTTGCTGATCTTCTGGCACTGATCGGCGGCGCGCCATCAGTCCATTGCCGTTGACAGGTTAGGAGAAATGCCATGGCGGAAATAGCCCGCGACACCCCTGATATCCCGAGCGAAAACGGCAAACGGGCATCGATCGATTCCGCGACGGGACAGGTTCATGGCAGCGGTGTCGGCGCCGGCGGCGGCAGTTCCGGCGAGGATTATGACAATGACAGCGCGTCCGGCGATGGCCCGGTGCCGCTGCCCGGCCAGCCGATTGGGGCAGGCAAGGACTCAGGAAAGTAGCGTCTGAATTCCCGGTCCGCTATTCTGGCACGTCCAATCCCATCTTCTTCGCCTGTCTCGGCAGGTCTTTTCGAAAGGCGATGGCCGCCGCGATATCGGCCTTGCCCTGTTCGGCCATGCCCTTTTTCTGCTCGACGATTCCACGGCCGTAGAGCGACCACGCCATTTTCGGTTCGATTGCCAGTGCCGCATTGTAATCGGCCAGCGCCTTGTCGAGATCGCCATTGCGCAGATGGGTGAGGCCACGACTGTCGAGATAAGCCGCCGTCCGGGGACGCAGCCTGAGGGCACGGTCGCAATCGCTGATCGCCTTGTCCAGATCGCGGCCGGCGCGTGCCCGTGCCCGGCATCGGCTGTTGAGTGCGCTCGGCAGACGATTGTCGTCGGGATGGGCGGCGATCCAGCGATCATATTGCGGGATCGATGCGTCGGGATCATCCAGATCCTGATAATAGTTGGCGATCTTCAGGCGCATATCGGAGGCGTCGGGAAGCGCCCGGTCGGCTGCCACGAGGTCGCTACGGGCGCCGATCGGGTCGCGGGTCCGCAACCGCGCCGATGCCCGGAGCAGCAAGGCTTCGGGATAATCCGGCCTGAGGCTGACGGCGCGGTCCAGATCGGACCTGGCCTCCACCGGCTTGCCGGTGATCAGCAGGGCGAGCGCGCGCTGGAAACGATATTCGGCATTGTCTGGCGCAAGCTCGACGGCGCGGTTCATGTCGGCAAGGGCGCCCGTCTCGTCACGTCGAGCGGCGCGGGCATTGCCGCGCTGGCTGAATTCCTGCGCGGTCTTGGGGGCGGTGGCGTCTTCGCCTTCTCCGGTCGCCGACGCTGCCTTCTTCTCCTCGGCAGCGGCCATTTCCGCGGCGCGTTTCACGCTGAGGTCGAACACCGGGCCGCCATTATAGGTGAAGAACATCTGCCGCTGCGTGTTGGACACATAGACCCGGTGCGACAGGAAGAAGTCGGCGCCGATCAGCATGTCGAAGGAGACATCGCCGAGATCGGCGAAACGCAGGCGGATCTTGCGGATCTCCTCGTCGCCGATCTTGAGGCTCTGGAACGGGCCGATCCAGCTCTGGGAAAAACGCCGCCCGATGCCGCCGACCGATCCCGCGGCCGAGACGCCCTCCATGTCCGGCTTGATCCCGGCGCGCGCGGCGGCCGCCTTCGTCATCATCGTCGTCGGCGCTCCGGTATCGAAGACCGCGCGGATTTTCACGCCGTTGAGGAATACCGTGCCGGCCGTGTGCGGGGCGCCGAGGGTGGGGGATTCGATCTCGAGCATCGACACCGCAATGTTCTTGCCCGTGGCCCAATAGGCCAGGTTCACATTCTTGCAGTCCTTCGATTTCATCAGCCGGACCGCGCCGCCGTTGAAATCATATTCGGCGTCGCCGATGCCCAGCACATTCTGCCCGAGCAGGCCGATGCTGCCGCTCTCGCTGCCGCCGACCAGGAACTCCACATTGTGCAGCGTCGCCTCGCCGATGCCGAAATCCTTCACCTTGCCGATCGACATGCGGGCTTCGCCGCCGATCCCGGTCACGCGAAGATTTGCCGGCGCGGCGGTAAGCCGCAGATCGAGTTCGGCGGCCGAACCGGGTGAGATGGAACTGTAGAATGCGCCGCTATCGACGATGAATTTCACGTCCTTGCCGTTGATCTTCGCCGGGGCCAGCGGGCGCAGACCGGACATGGTGACCGGCAACTGGAGCATCTGCCCGACCGAGCATTTGGCCTGGGCCGTGGCAGGGAGGGCGAGGAGAACCGCAACCAAAGCGGCCAAGACGATCGGGGGCCTCACCTACTGTCCTTCTACCACTACGCCTGAATGCTTGCACACTGGTCGCGCGGGACCGGCGTCCGGTCAACAGGACATTGGGTGAATTCGGTGTCATCCAGCGGGAGGTGTGTTTGACGCTCCGCTGGCTGCGTGGGGCTAAGTCTTTGGCGTTACGTTCACGCAGGAACTGCCTTGCCGCGCGCCGCGATCAGGTTCTTCAGCACGGCGACCCGCTGGCGCTCCCCGGTCCAGTCCCTGGAGGGCTGCGCCTGGATCTGATCGAGCAGGGCGCGCAATTCCTTTTCCCATTGTTCGCCGTTGATGGACATCGCTCTTCCTCTCTTCTTGTTGTCCCGTGCAAAACGAAGAGGGCACATAGGGGGTTCCAACACTGTCCAGCGGTTCAGCCGCCCAACCGAACCCATCGACCTTCACGAAACCTTCACGCAACCTTAAGGTCGGTCCATCGGTTCTGGCGGCATCACTGTGTCAGGCCCGGAGCACCCACCAATGCGTAAAGCCCTTCTCGCGTTCAGCGCCTTCTCGCTCGCGATCCCCGCTACCATGGTGCTGCCCACCAGCGCGGCGGAGGCGCGGCCCAGGCATCATTACAATCACGGCACCTATCGCCATCACGGATGCCGCCCATCCAAGGGGACTACCGGGCTCGTGGCAGGCGGGGTCGGCGGTGCGCTGGTCGGCCGGTCGATCCTCGGCCACGGATTGCTCGGCACGGTGGCCGGCGGTGTCGGCGGCGCCTTTGCCGGTCGCGCGATCGACCGGACGATCACCGCCAAGCACCGCTGCCGCTGATCAGGCGGCCGATACCGCGGGGGAGGCTCCTCCCCCGCGTGACTTTCAGACCGCGTCGGCGCGGTGCGGCAGCTTCCAGCCCGGCCGGACGAAGTGACAGGTATAGCCGTTCGGGATTCGCTCCAGATAATCCTGGTGCTCGGGCTCCGCCTCCCAGAAGTCGCCGGCCGGGGTGACTTCGGTCACCACCTTGCCGGGCCACAGGCCCGAGGCGTCGACATCGGCGATAGTGTCCTCGGCCACAGCCTTTTGCTCCGGGCTCGTGTAGAAGATCGCCGAGCGGTAGCTCGCGCCGACATCATTGCCCTGGCGGTTCTTCGTGCTCGGATCATGGATCTGGAAGAAGAATTCGAGCAGGTTGCGGAAGCTCGTCACCTCGTTGTCGAACACGATCTCGATCGCCTCGGCATGATTGCCATGGTTGCGATAGGTCGCATTGGGCACCTCCCCGCCGGAATAGCCGACGCGGGTCGAGATCACGCCGGGCTGGCGGCGCACAAGATCCTGCACGCCCCAGAAGCAGCCACCGGCGAGGATTGCGGTTTCCTGGCTCATGCGATTTCCTCCACCTGGTCGAGATAGGCACCATAACCCTGCGCCTCCATCTCGTCGCGCGGCACGAAGCGGAGCGAGGCGGAGTTGATGCAATAGCGCAGGCCACCGCGGTCGCGCGGGCCATCGTCGAACACATGGCCGAGATGGCTGTCGCCATTGGCCGAGCGCACTTCGATGCGCACCATGCCGAGGCTGGCGTCGCGCAGCTCGCTCACATTGGCGGGCTCGATCGGCTTGGTGAAGCTCGGCCAGCCGCAGCCGGATTCATATTTGTCGGACGATGCGAACAGCGGCTCGCCGGAGACGATATCGACATAGATACCGGCCTCCTTGTTGTTCAGATATTTGCCCGTGCCGGGGCGTTCCGTCCCGCTCTTCTGCGTGACGTAGAATTCTTCGGGGCTCAGGGCGGCGATGGCCTCGGCCGTCTTGCGATACTCGGACATTGGGTACCTCCGTTTCGCTGCGGGATATGGGGTGGCGGATCGGGTTCTTCCAGCAGTGAAATGACGTGGAGTGCGTCCTTATCCGAGAGTATGGCCGGGGTTGCGTGTTTTTGGTTTGTTCTTATGATCGGTGCTAACTGAAGCAGCGTCTATCGGGGAGCATGATGGGCCGATTTGCACTTCTTCCGATGCTGTTCTTGACGGCCTGTACGCAGTACGCGAAGCCGACGCCGCGGGAGACAAGTGCCGCCGAGCCGAAAGCGACGGCGAACGCGGCCATCAATGACGATGACGCCCCCGAGCCGGCCATCGCTATCACGCCCAGGCAGGGAACCATCGCCGTGAAGTCCTTGGTGCGGGGATATTCCCTGATCGCCACGGATGCGGTGCCGAGGATCGAGCGGGCGACGACGAGCGTCGCGATGTGCGACGATTGGGGCGAGATCGATCCCAAGACGCCAGGCGGCCAAACCGCAAAGGCGCTGGGCTGGCGCGTGACTGGCGAACAACCGATCGGAACCCTGACGGCCGTCACCATTCTGCGCCGTTATCAGCGGTGGCCCGGTATCCCCTGTATGCCGCTCAGCAGCAACATTGCGTTCTTCGATGCGGGAAAGGTGGTTGCCATCCTCCATCCGGAACCTGATCCATTTCTGGCCCCGGCAGACTTCGAAAGAATGGCGGACGGCAATTTGCGTATATGGACGACGACACCGGCACCGCCGGTCGGCGACCTGTCCTTTGACGGAAAGACGCTGCGTCTCTACGCGACTGCACCCGTCGATACGGTATGCGACGGCCAGGTTAAGATACCAAATTTGTTCAGAAAAACGATTCAGCAAGCGCGCGCGATCGTTATGAAAGCCGGCTGGAAGCCCTATCGTCCGAACGGGCCGATCGACCGGGAGGCCGATGAGAGCGAATATAACCGCTACTATCGGGAAGGCGTCACCGAGATAGATCACTGCGCGATCAGTAGTGTCGGGCAGTGTCTGTTCTATTACAGATCGCCTCATGGTGTGTTGCGCATCGAGACGGGGCAATTGAACGATGCCGCATGGGAAGGGGTGCTTTTCTATGACCTGCAATGCCGTGACCGCTCCGGCAAGCTGGAGAAGGCGCCGTGGGGGGCCTAGAACATCCGATCATTGATCCATGGCGCCCCGCCTCTTGTACCCGGTTTACAGCCCCGCGCTTTCCTCTTATCGGGCCGCGCATGTCCATGATGGTCAAAACGATTAGCCCGAAGCCGACCCGCATTTGCGGGGCGGTCCGGTCGTGCTGACGCTTAACCGTTAGGCACCTGGACAAAGCCCCGCGGAAACGCGGGGCGGCCGACACGGCCAGATCAGCACACCCCGCGCCTCCGCACAGACAGGAGACGCAGTGATATGACCTTTTCCCAAAATTCAGCCGACCGCCCCGCCGGCCTTCCCAATGTCGGCATCGTCGGCGCGACCGGCCTGGTCGGCGGCATGATGCTGACCATGCTCGCCGAGCGTGACTTCCCGCTGGCGTCGCTGCGGCTGTTCGCGTCGAGCCGGTCGGCCGGCACGCGCCTGCCTTTCCGCGATACCGAGATCACGATCGAGGACGCATCGACCGCGGATTTCGCGGGGCTCGACATCGTGTTCTTCTCGGCCGGCGGATCGACCTCGAAGGCGCTGGCGGAAAAGGTCGCCGCGGCCGGCGCGGTGGTGATCGACAACAGCTCGGCATGGCGGAGCGACCCCGCGGTGCCGCTGGTCGTCGCCGAGGTGAACCCGGAGGCGTTGCGCTCGATCCCCAAGGGCATCGTCGCGAATCCCAATTGCACGACCATGGCGGCGATGCCGGTGCTGAAGCCGCTGCACGATGCGGCCGGGCTCAAGCGGCTGGTGGCGAGCACCTATCAGGCGGTGTCCGGCGCCGGCATGGAGGGCGTGAACGAGCTCGACCGGCAGATCGCGGTTGCCGGCGACGACCGCGCGGCGCTCGCGCTCGACGGTGGCGCGACGGACTTCGGCGACCTGCGCAAATGGGTGGTGCCGATCGGCTACAACGTGGTGCCGTTCAACTATGTGCTGGCCGAGGACGGCTATACCGAGGAGGAGATCAAGCTGCGCGACGAGAGCCGCAAGATCCTCGACCTGCCCGGCCTGCCGGTCTCCGCGACCTGTGTGCGGGTGCCCGTGTTCACCGGCCATTCGCTGTCGATCAATGTCGAGTTCGAACGGCCGATCTCGGCCGCGGAAGCGACCGAACTGCTGCGCCGCGCGCCCGGCGTCGAACTGGCCGAAGTCCCCAATCCGCTCGCCGCGGCGGGCAAGGACCCGGTGTTCGTCGGCCGGGTGCGGCGCGACCCGACGGTCGAGCATGGGCTCACCCTGTTCCTGAGCAACGACAATCTGCGCAAGGGCGCCGCCCTGAACGCGGTGCAGATCGCCGAGGTGCTGCTCCGCGATCGGGTCGCCCTGGGCTGATCCAGCCGCCCTCCGTCGCGCCGCGCGCACCGGCATTGGCCGGCGCGCGCGGCGCTGATCGCGCTGATGCCATGCCATCTTGCGCGGTGTATTATTCAAGTGATACACTGTGCCCCGATATCGCGGCCTGCTCGCTAGAGGGCCTGACGCGACCGGGAGAGTCATATGACGAAAAGACGCCATCTCGCCTTGGCGGGCGTAGTTCTTGGGTTGGCCATTTCGACCACCGCGGCGGCGCAGACGCCGAACGAGACGTTCGGCAATGTCCGCAAGCTGGTCACCAGCGACGCGATCCAGACGGAGGGATTGGTCGAGATCGGCGGCATCAAGCAATGGATTTCGGTCAGGGGCCGCCACAAGGCCAATCCGATCCTGCTGTTCCTCCATGGCGGGCCGGGCTTCACCGTGTCCCCGGTCAGCTATTATTACATGCGGGACTGGGAGGAATATTTCACCGTCGTGCAATGGGACCAGCGCGGCGCCGGCAAGACCTACGCCGCCAACACACCGGCGGCGATGCGCCCCGGCATGACGGTCGACGCCATGGTGGACGATGCCGAACAGCTCGTCGCCTATCTCCGCAAGACCTATGGCAAGGATCGCATCGTCCTGATGAGCCATTCCTTCGGGACGCTGCTCGGCGTGAAGCTCGCACAGCGGCGCCCGGAATGGCTCCACGCCTATGTCGGCATGGGCCAGTTCGTCGATTTCCAGCGGAGCGAGGCGCAGGGCTATGACGCGACCCTCGCCGCCGCCCGAGCGGCCCATAACGACAAGGCCGTTGCCGACCTGCTGCGCATCGCGCCGTTTCCGGACAAGGCACGGCCCGAACGGAACCTGCAAAATCTGGGCACGGAACGGCAATGGCTGGCGACCTATGGCGGCTATTACTGGCCCGGCGGGCTCGGTCACAATGCCGAGATCGCCCGGTTCAGCCCCGATTACAGCGCGGAGGAACTGAAGCAGCGGGACGAGGCGCAGGCCTTCAGCGACACGGCGATGTGGGGCGAACTGGGCACGGTGGATCTCTCGCGGCAGACCCGCTTCAGGACGCCGCTCATCCTGTTCCAGGGCAGGCACGATCGGGGAACCTCGTCAGCACTGGTCGCCGACTGGTTCACCCGCATCCGGGCGCCGAAGAAGCGGATCGTCTGGTTCGAGGATTCGGCGCACATGGTCTATGAGGAGGAACCCGGAAAGCTGCTGGCCAACCTGGTGAATGTGGTTCGGCCACTGGCGGCGGAATGACGGCGGCGGCGTAATATACCGGCTCCCGGACGTCGCTGACACTCGCGCCGATGAAGCCCGCAGTGTCGAGCGTTCGCCCGATCACATCCGGATCGCCGAGCGAAAACGCATTGGGCACCGACGAAGCGGCAGGCGCGGCGCTCGCGAGCGCGCGCCGGATCGCCATTGCCCATTCATTGGCGTCGAGTGTCTGCCACACGATCATCGTCAGACGCCCGCCATGCCGCAGGGAGCGCGCCAGATTGGCAAACGCAGCGGCGGGATCGACGAAAAACATCGTGCCGAACCGGCTGATCACGACGTCGAATTCCTGCGGCCGAAATGGATGAACCGCCGCATCCCCGCACAGGAGCGCCACATTGCCGAGCCAACCCGCATCGGCAAGCTCCCGCGCTCGCTCGATGATCGGTGCGGAAATATCCACGCCCAGCACTGCCAGCCTTTGCCAGGCGCGCCGCTTCGCGCGCGGTCAGCCCGGCGCCGCATCCGACATCGAGGACCCTGTCGCCGGGGCCGATGCCCCACGCGCGACGCAGCACCTCATGGTGGCGCTGAAGTTCGGTATCGTAATCGACGCGGCCTGTGGTCGGCATACAATCCATCAGTAAATCGCAAACCAGGGTGCCGCGATGATGGGGCGCCAACGTCAACGCGCCTCACATCTTGCGAAAAACATAGTCCTTGATGTCATGAGCGCCGAGCAGATGCAGGGCATATGCCTCATGGATGGCGGGCATCGCCTCGCTATTCTTGTTGAAGAAGACATACACGGCGTTGTCGCCGAAGACGACATGGCCGCGGCTGACCCTGATACCGCGATCGACCTCGATATATGCGCCCATTTTGCCATCGGCGACGGTGTAGCGGGCGGTATCGGATCCGGTCGAAATCAGCCCGTCGCGGAGAATCAGCGGTGCGCAACAGGCGTTTTTGTACGTGCCGTTTGCCCAGGATTGCGGCGTCGGAACGTATCGCGGCGACACCAGATAGATCAGGCCGACGACGAAGATCAGCCCCGGTATCAGCACCAGGGCAAGGGCCTGGGCGAGCGCAGCGTGGGTCGCATCGTCTTCGGGGGTGTTCTTCCAGTGCATCAGGAAAAATAATATGGCGGAGACAGGCAGTAAAGAGGCCGCCGTGCGACCGTAAAGCCATTCGCTTTTCGGCAAGGATTGCAGGCTAGGCTGCCCCGTCGAACCGGAGGCGACCGTCCTTGATCGAGATCGAAGTCCAGAACGAGACGCACCAGACCCAGGTCACGCTTCGCTTCGCCGCCGTCCCGCGGATCGGCGAGGGGCTGCGCCTGCGCGAGCCGGACGGCTTCTGGGCGTCCTATGACGTGATCGACCTGTGGTACCAGAAGGCCGAGTTCGGCGAGATCTGGGTGCCCTATATCCATGTCCGCATGACCGAGGCCGACCAGGCCGTGGTCGCCGCGGCAAGCCAGGTCCTCAGTCAGCGGGGGCCGCAGCCATTCAGGGTCTGATCAAGCGCCTGCGGAGCCCGGCGGCCATCGGCCGATCCGCGCCGCTCCCCGAGGAACCCGCGCCACAGGCAGCGGCCGAACCCGTGCCCGCCGCACCGCCGCGCCAGCGCCGCTGTCTGCTGGTCGAGGATTCGCGGGTGATCCGCAAGGTCGCGCACCGCATCGTCTCCGGCCTGGGCTATCAGGTGATCGAGGCGGAGAATGGCGAGGAAGCGGTCGCCCGCTGCAAGGCGGCGATGCCCGACCTGATCCTGCTCGACTGGGAAATGCCGGTGATGAGCGGCGTCGAATTCGTCGCCGCGCTGCGCCGGATGCAGGGCGGGGCGGCCCCGAAAGTGGTGTTCTGCACCTCCAAGGCCGAGACGACCGACATCTACCAGGGCATCGGCGCCGGTGCCGACGAATACGTCACCAAGCCGTTCGACGAGCGGACGTTGCTGGGGAAGTTGCGGCGGATCGGGGCGGCGTAAAGCGGGCCGAGCCAGTTCGCTTCTGCAGTCATCCCGTCAAAGCGTTCCGCCCAAAGTTGTGGGCCGTGCAGGACGCGCAGTAATTCCAATTTATCGGCCTTGAGTCGGTAGGGAACGACATGGGCGTGCCGCCCACCACTAGTTCCCGCTTCCCCTTCGGTACAACCCGGACCTCCGCGGGCAGCTCCGAACGTGGTGTTCTGTGCCCCAAAGCCGAGACGGCTGACATGTATCGGGGCATCGGCGCCGGTGCCAATGAATATGTCACCGAACTGTTTGACCAGCAGACGTTGCTGGCCAAAATGCGGCGGATCGGGACTGTATAGTGCGGATGCCAAACCCAGTTGGCGTCCGTTAAAATGTATCGTCACGTATGCCCTGTATCAAACTCGTCTAGCGCCGAAAAGCGCGGTGCCACGGCATCAGTTTAACAATCAGGTGTCCGATGCTGCGACTCCCTCCAAAGCTTGACCTAGATGCAAACTCATTGAATAACGGTCATCAATATAGCAAGGGGGATATATGTCGAGCGCTACTCCATCGATAGGAATGGGACGGACCTTGAAGCTTAGCGTGGATTGGCGAGCACTAATTACCAATTTCAGTGATGCGTTGGTGCAAGGTTTTGCCACGGCGCACGGGATTACTGATGGAGTATCTAGTGCTATAAGTGCCCTTATAAATGTAGCCGGATCTGTAAAAATAGCCGACGATCCAGAGCAAAAAGCTTGGCAGTTGTTTTGGTTGTCATTCGGGTGGACGCTCGATGAACTTCGGTCGGAAGGCGGCTTCAAGGATGATGGGCTACGGGGCGTCGTTAAGGACGCGCTAGAAGACGCTAGAAAAAAAGCTGATGATTCCTCTCTAGTCATTCCTGTTTCTTTCTTGTCGCGGCCAACAACGCTGCCGCTCTACAAGGTGGTTCGGGATGAATTTGTGTTGCGCAGCAGTGAGTTTCGTTCAAGCGGAGAGGAGAGTGTGGAGCGGTTGAGCGCTCGATTCGATTCGGCTTTTAATCGGGCGGTATTCGAAATATGGGCGCGCCGGGCGGAAACATTTCAATCTCTATTTCTTGCTCTTGCCGCTCCGGGAGTTGAATCTAATACTCTCGAGATACAATGGTCTGCATATCGTGAAAAATTGATATATGATTTTGAAGTCAGGCCAGTATTTGGTCAGGAGAAAACAAAAATTTCTCTAGCGCAGTTGTATATTCCTCTTCGCGGGGCTTGGTTTGAATATGGAAAGGATGGTCATCCCCCGTCAGGAAGTCATACAATTCGGTTGGATGATGAGCTGGACGATTGGGTTAAGAATCCTAAACCGGATGATGACCTAAAACTGATCGGAGGGGGGCCGGGCAGCGGAAAGTCGACGACTTTAAAGTCTTTCGCGGCAAGGCAGGCGCTGAGGCCTGAGGTTCGCCCGCTGTATGTTCCGTTGCAGCATATTAGTATGGACGGAAATCTAAAGGACGCTATCAATCTTTACTTTACAGATAGAACGGAAGGGGCGTTCAGTCAGCCACCGCTTGCGCGTAATGCAGTAGAAGATGGCCCTCCATTGGTATTAATATTTGATGGGCTCGATGAGATCTCACGTCCCGGGGAGGGGGCGGATGAAGTTGCAAACCTATTCCTTAGTAAATTGGACCAGATGGTATCGTCGTTGCGTGGGGAACTGAATAAGCCTGTGTTCGTTATTGCGGCCGGTAGGATGCCATCTTTTCAAGCGGCAAAGAAGTTTCGGAGCGGCTCGGATAGAAGTGCAATCGAGGTTATGGGATATGCTCCAAATAGTAATCGGGGTGACGGCGGTATAGCGGCGCTCGATCAGCGGACGCTATGGTGGGGTAAGTATTCTTCTCTAACAGGTGCGTCGGCGGATGTGCCTGCGGCTCTTTCTGATTCTAGGCTAACGGATATTACTAATGAACCTCTATTATGCTATTTGCTAGCTCTGTCGGGTTTTGCTGTAGATAATTGGGAGGCTGCTGCAGAAAACAGAAATAGAATATATGAGAAACTTATTGATGAGGTTTGGAAACGGGGCTGGGGCGATGGTGGAAAAATTCAGAATCGCCAAGGGCCGGGAAAAAATTTACGTCAGAGTAGCTTTAATCTTCTGATGGACGCGATAGCTTTGGCTGCTTGGCGCGGTGGTGACACGCGAGTGGCTACTGAGGATTCGTTTAATGCGTCTGTAAAAATTATGCACGCGGACGAAGCGTGGAACGAGTTCAAAGTAGATGGTGGCCAGAAAATTGCTAACCTAGCGATGAATTTTTACCTGAAAGCGGCGGATGCAAGTCATCGCGGTTTCGAGTTTACGCATAAAAGTTTTGGCGATTACCTCTCTGCGCGAGCGATCATTGCAATCGCATATGAGGTATCTGCACTCACAGAGCGTCACACTGATTTGGCGATGCAGAAGTGGCTTGAATCAACTTCGAGTGGAGTTTTGACTGGCGAAATACTTGATTACATGAGGGATGAGATTCGCTTAATTGTCACTCGGCCCGACGAGGGTGTCTCCTTTGTTGAAAAGATTTTTCAGTCTTTCTCTAAGATGGCCGCTGTTGTCCTCGTGGAAGGACTTCCTGCGCACAAGGCGAGCGCTGAAAACTGGCGTCAGGCGGCACGTCAGCAAAAGAATGCTGAGGTAATGATTTGGGCTGTGATTAATTCTTGCGCTAGGGCTCTGCACGCAAGTTCAAGTTCGTTTGAACTAATTCGCGTTGGTTTTGAAAAAAATGAGTCTCTATTTAAGCAGCTCCTGGTAAGGGTGCATTCTGGAGATGAGAATAACTCTCCCGTCGGAAGGTGTTTTTCTCACATTTTTGCTACCGGATCAGATCTGTTTGGCTTAAACTTGTCGGAAGTTGACTTGTCTTTCTCTGACCTAAGTGACGGAAATTTAAACGGAACGCATTTGATGCGATCGAACATGCGCGGTTGTAAGCTGCATAAAACCACATTTCAACGCGCCAACTTGGATCGCGCGAATTTTTTAGAAGCTGAGTTTGAAGACACAAATCTTGTGGATGCCAGGGTCGTGGAATCTAATATTTTTTGGGAAAGCGAAGGGACCGTCAGAGTAAGCGCTAGGACCATGTTTGATTTTGATCGTAGGCGAAAATTTGATCATTCACGCTTTACATTCGATATTGCAAGTACCCATCCAAAGGAACTGAAGTGGGATGCGCGGGCTGCTTGGATAGAGAACCTCCGTAAGTCTAATCGTAATATGATAAAAGATGATGATAGCCAAAATGAAGACGGAGTTCCGTGGGATGAAGAGTAGGCGATGTCGTAGAAGCGAAGTATTATAAATCCTGAGGTGCAGTAAAATATTTTTGTTGGGCTATGGAAAGTGAGTTTAAGCGCCTCACCCCAAACTCACAAAACTATCCATAACCCGCTTCCGCCCGGCGCTCTCGAAATCGATCTCCAGCTTGTTCCCCTCGATCTCCGCAATCTCCCCATAGCCAAACTTCTGGTGAAACACCCGCATCCCCACGCTCAGATCGTCACGCCCCTTGTTCCCGATACTCACCGCGCTCGCCCGAGCCTCCACCACCCGTGATGGCTCCCGCGTAAAAGTCCGGCTCGTGAACCCGCCGCCATTCGGCATCACCCCCGCCGCGCGCTGCCACCCCGGCCCACGCCCGGTCCCGCGGCCCACATCGGCAAAGGGATCGGCGCGTTCGGACCAGTTGGCGCGCCACAGGCTTTCGCCGCCGCTCATCGAATTCTCTTCCTCGATATGCGGCTTGGGCAGCTCGCCGACGAAGCGGCTCGGGATGCTCGATGTCCACTGGCCATAGATGCGGCGATTGGCAGCGTGCAGGATGAACGCTTTCCGCCGGGCGCGCGTAATCGCGACATAGGCGAGGCGGCGTTCCTCCTCCAGCGACGCGAGCCCGCCCTCGTCGAGCGAGCGTTGCGACGGGAACAGCCCTTCCTCCCAGCCGACCAGGAAGACGGTGTCATACTCAAGGCCCTTGGCGGCGTGGATCGTCATGATCGTCACCTTGGCCTCGCCCGCCTGCGCCTCATTGTCCATCACCAGGCTGACATGCTCCAGGAAGGCCCCGAGATTCTCATACTCCTCCATCGCGCGGACGAGCTCGGTCAAATTCTCCAGCCGCCCGGCTGCCTCGGCCGATTTCTCGTTCTGCCACAGGGCGGTATAGCCGCTCTCGTCGAGGATCTGGCGGGCCAGCTCGGGATGGGGCAGCTCGCCCGCCATGCTACGCCAGCGCGCCATGTCGCCGACGAGATTGCCGAGCGCCCGGCGGGCGGCCCCGGTCAGCTCGTCGGTGTCGAGGATCCGCGCGGCGGCAACGGTCAGCGGCACGCCCTCGGCGCGGGCGAGCTGGTGGACCTTCTGCACCGCCTTGTCGCCAAGGCCGCGCTTCGGCGTGTTGACGATCCGTTCGAAGGCGAGGTCGTCGGCCGGCTGCGCGACGACGCGCAGATAGGCGATGGCATCGCGGATCTCGAGCCGTTCGTAGAAGCGCTGCCCGCCCAGGATCTTGTGCGGCAGGCCGATGGTGATGAAGCGTTCTTCGAACTCGCGCGTCTGGTGCTGCGCGCGGACCAGGATGGCGATGTCGTCGAGGCTCTTGCCGGCGCGCTGGCAGGATTCGATCTCCTCGCCGACCCGCCGCGCTTCCTCCGGGCCGTCCCATACGCCGAGCACACGCACCTTCTCGCCATCGCTCGCGTCGGTCCAGAGCGACTTGCCGAGCCGGCCGCTGTTATTGGCGATCACGCCCGATGCCGCGGCCAGGATGTGCGGGGTGGAGCGGTAATTCTGCTCCAGCCGGATCACCTTCGCGCCGGGGAAATCCTTCTCGAACTTCAGGATATTCTCCACCTGTGCCCCGCGCCAGGAATAGATCGACTGGTCGTCGTCGCCGACGCAGCAGATGTTCTTGCGCTCCTGCGCGAGCAGGCGGAGCCAGAGATACTGGACGCTGTTGGTGTCCTGATATTCGTCCACCATGATATATTTGAAGCGGCGCTGATAATCGGCGAGCACGTCGCGGTCGCGCTTCAGGATGGTCAGCATGTGGAGCAGCAGGTCGCCGAAATCGCAGGCGTTGAGCGCCTTCAGCCGGGCCTGATACTGCGCATACATCTCGCGGCCCCGGCCATTGGCGTAGAGCTCGCTTTCGCCGGCGTCGATGTCGGCGGGGGTGAGGCCCTTGTTCTTCCACTGGTCGATCAGCCCGGCGAGTTGCCGCGCCGGCCAGCGCTTCTCGTCCAGATCGGCGGCGAGGATCAGCTGCTTCAGCAGGCGGAGCTGATCGTCGGTGTCGAGGATGGTGAAGTTGCTCTGCAGCCCGACCAGCTCGGCATGGCGGCGCAGCATCTTCGCGCCGATCGCGTGGAAGGTGCCGAGCCAGGGCATGCCCTCCACCGCATCGCCGACCAGCCGCCCGACCCGGTCGCGCATCTCCCGCGCCGCCTTGTTGGTGAAGGTGACCGACAGGATCTCCGACGGCCAGGCCTTCCGCGTGAACAGCAGGTGCGCCAGCCGCGCGGTGAGCGCCGCCGTCTTGCCCGTGCCGGCGCCGGCAAGCACGAGCACCGGCCCCTCGGTGGTGAGCACGGCCTCACGCTGCGGGGTGTTGAGACCCTGGATATAGGGCGGGTCGTTAGGCGAGGGCGCGGGGAGAGTCATCAGTGAACAGGTAGGGAACGCGGACGCGGGGAGCAAGCGCGCTTAAACTCCCTCTCCCGGYGGGAGAGGGAAGGGGCCCAAGCGAAGCTTGGGAAGGGTGRGGGTGATTTTGAAGTCCCGCTTGCCAATCACCCTCACCCTCCCATTGCTCCGCAATGGGCCCCTCCCTCTCCCGCTGGGAGAGGGGATTAAGTGCAAACTCCCTTGCTCATGAGGAAGACATTCGCCCCGTTTCTCCTCGTCACCCTTCTACGGCGACGATGAATCGTAGGAAGTCGTATCGATGATTTTACGGCGAACTCCGCTCATCGGCGGCAGGAGCCGCAGCTATCTATGACGGCCGGCTCGCCAAGCCTGACGCGCCCCGGCGAAGGGAACAAGACGGCAAGGGTACTGGCGGAGTCGCCATCCCGTCGCTATGTGCGCGGCGCAATGCGGGGGCGGCCAGTCGGGGAAACCGGCGGTTGCAGAGAGGCCTGCGTCCCTTGTCGACTCCTCTCCGTAACCTCCATCTCTCACCCTGTGTCATCAACCTGTCACATAAGCGCGCAAAGCGGTTTTACCATGGCAACGATAGTTTCAGCGCTCCCCGAGTCGGTCGAGCGCCCGTCAAGCGGGCCCCGGCTCGACCAGTCGATGCACCCCGCCGGGCGCTGGCTGTTCCTCGCGGTGCTGGTGGGCGGACTCGCCTATGCCGGGTTCAGCATCTTCGCCGACACCGCGGAAGTCGGCGAGCAGATGGCGACGGGGGTGTTCCTGTTCCTCGGCCTCGCGCTGCTGATCGCGCTGGGCTTCGAGTTCGTTAATGGTTTTCACGACACCGCCAATGCCGTCGCCACGGTGATCTACACCAATTCCATGCCGGCCCATCTGGCGGTCGTGTGGTCCGGCTTCTTCAATTTCCTCGGCGTGATGTTCTCCAGCGGCGCGGTCGCCTATTCGATCATCACGCTGCTGCCGGTCGACCTGATCCTTCATGTCGGCAGCAATGCCGGGTTCGCGATGATCTTCGCGCTGCTGCTCGCGGCGGTACTGTGGAACCTCGCGACCTGGTATGTCGGTCTGCCCAATTCCTCCAGCCACGCGCTGATCGGCTCTATCCTGGGCGTCGGTTTCGCCAACCAGCTCCTGTCGGCCAGCCAGGGCGGCACCTCGGGCGTCGACTGGAGCCAGGCCTACAAGATCCTGACCGGCCTGTGGATGGCGCCGCTGATCGGCTTCTTCGCCGCGATGCTGCTGCTGTTCGCGATGAAGCTCGTGCTGCGCAACCCGAAGCTCTACAGCGAGCCGGAGGCCAATGCGCCGCCGCCACGCGGCATCCGCGCGCTGCTGATCGCGACCTGCACCGCCGTCTCCTTCGCCCATGGCGGCAATGACGGGCAGAAGGGCATGGGCCTGATCATGCTGATCCTGATCGGCTGCGCCCCGACCGCCTATGCGCTGAACCGCACCATGCCGGAAAGTGCGACGCCGGCCTTTGTCGCCAGCGCCACCTCGGCCGCGAGCGCATTCGGCGCACATGCCGGTCCCGCCGGCGCCAATGGCGACGTGACCGTCGCGCGCGAGACGCTGACTCACGCCCTCCAGGCCAAGAAGGCGAACAGCCCCGAGGTCTATGCCGCGGCTGCCACGCTGTCGCGTGACGTCAGCCAGCGTATCGGCGGCTATGGCTCGCTGGAAAAGGTGCCGGCCGCCGCGACGCCGAACCTGCGCAACGACATGTATCTGGTGCTCGATTCGACGCGGCTTGCGACCAAGGACAAGGACGCAGCGGCAAAGACCTTCTCCGAACCCGAGCTCAAGTCGATCAGCGCCTATCAGGCCAATCTCGAACAGGGCACGCGCTACATCCCGCTCTGGGTGAAGATCACCGTGGCGCTGGCGCTCGGCCTCGGCACGATGGTCGGCTGGAAGCGCATCGTCGTCACGGTGGGTGAACGGATCGGCAAGACCCACCTGACCTATGGCATGGGCGCCTCGGCCGAACTCGTCGCCGCCGGCACGATTTTCGCCGCCGAGCATTACGGCCTGCCGGTCTCGACCACCCACATCCTGACCAGCGGCGTCGCCGGCGCATCGGTGGCGAACGGCGCCGGCCTGCGCGCCCGGACCATCGCCAGCATGGCGCTCGCCTGGGTCATGACCCTCCCGGCCGCGATGCTGCTGGCCGGCGGCCTCTACTGGCTGATGCTGACGCTGCTGGATACCTTCGCCACGCGTTGATTTTTCCTCTCCTTCTGAACTCCCTCTCCCAGCGGGAGAGGGAAGGGGCCCAAGCGAAGCTTGGGAAGGGTGAGGGCGAACGTGGTTTGTCCATTCATCCGTCACCCTCACCCTCCCACTCGGCTGCGCCGAGCGGGCCCCTCCCTCTCCCAAGGGGAGAGGTGTAAGCGGAAGAGAGAATAGTTTCTTGACCGGAAGGATCGCACACGCGAACCACCGATCATGACGTCGCTCCCCATGACCGCGCACAAGCGCGTCCTGCTCGCCAGCCTGATCGGGACCTCGGTCGAGTTCTACGATTTCTACATCTACGCGACGGCCGCTGCGCTCGTCTTCGGGCCGCTGTTCTTCCCGGCCGAGGATCAGGGCGCGCAATTGCTGCTGTCCTATGCCAGCTTCGGCCTGGCCTTCATCGCGCGACCGGTGGGCGCCGCGATCTTCGGCCATTTCGGCGACCGGATCGGGCGCAAGTCCACCCTGGTCGCCTCGCTGATGCTGATGGGCGGATCGACCGTCGCGATTGCCTTCCTGCCGACCTATGCGCAGATCGGCTGGGTCGCGCCGCTGATCCTGTGCCTGTTGCGCTTCGGCCAGGGGCTTGGCCTTGGCGGCGAATGGGGTGGGGCCTCGCTGCTCGCGGTGGAGAATGCACCGCCGGGATGGCGCAACCGCTATGGCATGTTCCCGCCGCTCGGCGCGCCGGTCGGCTTCATCGCGGCGAACGGCTTCTTCCTGATCCTCGGCGCCACGCTTACCGACACGCAGTTCCGCGAATGGGGCTGGCGGCTGCCGTTCCTGGCGAGCGCCGTGCTGGTCGCGCTCGGGCTATGGGTGCGCCTCAAGCTGACCGAGACGCCCGCCTTTCTCGAAGCGGCGAAGGAGGAGAAGCTGCCGCGCGTGCCGATCGTCGTGCTGTTCCGCGATCACCTCCGCCCCACGCTTGCCGGCATCTTCGGCGTGGTGGCGTGTTTCGCGCTCTTCTATCTCGCGACCGCCTTTGCGCTTGGCTACGGCACGACGACGCTCGGCCATAATCGCCAGGCGTTCCTCGCGGTCGAACTCGCTGCGATCCTGTTCCTCGCCTTGGGCGTGATCGTCGCGAGCGTGTTGGCGGATCGGCGCAGCGCCCAGACAATGCTGCGCTGGGGCTTTGCCGGCGCTGCGGTCGCGGGGCTGCTCATGGGGCCGATGCTCGGCGCCGCATCGCTCCTTGTCGTGTTCCTGTGGCTCGCCTTCGCGCTGTTCGTGATGGGCTTCGCTTATGGCCCGCTCGGCGGCTGGCTGCCCGAACTCTTCCCGGCCGAGGTGCGCTACACCGGCGTGTCGATGACCTTCAATGTCGGCGGAATCCTGGGCGGCGCGCTCGCCCCGATCGCGGCGTCCTGGCTCGCGGCCAAGGGCGGGCTCGGGCTGGTCGGCGTCTATCTGCTGGTTGCGGGGCTGCTCAGCTTCGGCGGGCTGGCGCTGCTGCGCAAACCGCGCTGAAGGCGCGACGATTCAATCCGGCCCCGCCGGTGGCTAAACCCCTTGATGCACGCGGCACGAGGGGCCTCAAGTAAAGCCGGAAGAAATTCCGATACCCCTCGCATAATTCGGCAAATCATTTGTCCGAAGTGCTGTTGGAGGGAGTCGAGTCATCGCGACTATAGCCGGTCGAGCGGATACGAACAGCGCAAGGCCTCATGGCGAGGCTGCGTGCAGCCGCCAAATAGCGCGCGATTTTCGCTCCCTCGTAAGTGCCTCGCATAATTCCGCGATGACTTGCCGCTGCGCCCTGGCTGTCCAACACGAATACGGTCACGACGCCGCAGGGCAGGCCCCTATATCAGGCGCTCCGCCGCAACAGGGTGATCTTCATCTTGCCATGCGTGCGTTCGGCGTCGGTGGCGAACCCGTCGACCTCGACCGTCTCGGTCTTGGCGGTCTCGATGCTGATCCACGTCGCGTCGCTCACCCAGCCAAGCCGGTTGAGCTTGTCCAGCGCGACCATGCCGGCGCCGGTGCCATAGGGCGGGTCCATCAGGATCACGTCGAGCGGCTGGGTCGCTGGCGGCAGCGCCAGCACCGATTGCGCGCGGACATCGGCGCCGATCTTCGCGCCGCCGCTGAGCTTGGCGATATTGGTTTTCAGCGCATCGATCGCCGGGCGGTCCTGCTCGACGAAGACGCACGACGCAGCCCCGCGCGACAGCGCCTCCAGCCCGAGCGCGCCAGATCCGGCGAACAGGTCGGCGACGGCCAGGCCTTCGAAGCTGCCGAGCCGGCTCGTCAGCATGGAGAACAATGCCTCGCGGGTGCGGTCGGCGGTGGGGCGGGTGGCGTCGCCCTTGGGGGCGATGATGGCGCGGCCGCGCCACAGGCCGGAGATGATGCGCATGACTTATTTCCGGGTGCGGGGCTTGGACTTGGGTTTTGCCCAGCCGGTCTTGGGACGGGGTTTGCCGGCCGGCTTGGCCGGGCGGGCATCGGACGGAGCGTCGTCGCGCGGCGGGCGCGGCGGCTTGGCGCGCACGTTGCGGCCGAGCTCCGGGTTGAACACGCGCGTCGGGCGGCCCTCTGCGGCTGGCGCTGCCTTGCCGCCGCCCTTCGGCTTCGCGTCGTAGAAACGCTTGGGCTTCACGCCTGCCGGGGCAGGGCGGGCGGCGCGTTCCTCGGCAGGGCGGCTGTCGCGCGGGGACCAGGTCGAGCTCTTGGTGTCGCCATCGCGGGGCGCGCGGCGCGCCGGACGGACGTCGAACGCAGCGCGGTCGGCCTTTACCGCGTCCTCGCGGGTGATGCGGGCAGGGCGGACGGCCCGCTTCGGCGCTTCCTGCGCAAGGCGTGCATCGCGGGCGGCGGCGGGCCGCTCTTCATGCCGCGGGCCCGCGCGGACGGGGCGCGGAGTCCGCGGGCTCTCGGATACTGGGCGGGGCACGGGCGACGCGGAACGACCCTGCGGCGATACCCCGCGCGGCTGCTTCAGCCGGTCGCCCGGGACCGGGGAGGGGGCCGGCGCGTGGCGCTTCAGTTCGGGCGCGGTATGCTCCGGCGTGATGTTCTTGGTCGGGTTCTTGCGGAACGCGATCACATCGACCTGACGTACCTCGCCGACCTCGCCCACGGGCAGGTCGCTCAGCAGGAACGGGCCGTACCGCGTGCGGATCAGGCGCGAGACGCGCAGGCCGAGATATTCGAGCACGCGGCGGACTTCGCGGTTCTTGCCCTCGGTCAGGATCATCTCGATCCATACATTCGCGCCGGTGCGCCGTTCGAGGTTCGCGTTGATCGATCCGTAGCGCACGCCCTCGATCTCTACGCCGTGGATCAGTTCCTCGAGCTGCGTCTGGGTCACCGCGCCATAGGCCCGGGCGCGATAGGCGCGCTCGACACCGGTCGCCGGCAGTTCGAGCTGGCGCTTCAACTCGCCATCGGTGGTGAGCAGCAACAACCCCTCGGTATTGAGATCGAGCCGGCCGACGGGGACGAGGCGGGGAAGATCCTTGGGCAGCTTGTCGTAGATGGTCGGGCGGCCGGCCGGGTCGCGCTCGGTGACGAGCAGGCCGCTCGGCTTGTGATAGAGGAACAGCCGCGCTGGCGCCGCTGCCTGGACCGGGTTGCCGTCGACCGTCACGCCGTGGAGCGAGGTGAGGATGGTCGCGGGCGTATCGATGACGGTGCCGTTGAGCGCGACGCGCCCTTCGGCGATCATGCGCTCGATTTCGCGGCGCGAGGCGATACCGGCGCGGGCGAGCAGCTTGGCGATACGCTGCTGCTCCTTGGATTCTCTGAAAATGGACACAGGGGCGCTGATACCGCTTTTCTTCGTCGCCACATGAAAAAAATGTGCGCCCGATCCCGTAGCCGAGCGTTAAGGGACGGATGCGTAACAAGGCTGGGGGAAATTGCTCCCCGCAGCTCAGTAACAAAGGCGGGTGCCTGACGATGTTGTTCGGCAGGAAGAAACGGCGCATTTCGCGGTTGTTGATCGTCGAGGACGAGCCCTTGGTCGCGTTCGACACGGAACATTTCCTGCGCGAGGCGGAATTCGAGATCGTCGCCACCGTCGACCGCGTCGCCACGGCCCAGGAAGTGATTCGCACCGCCGAGGATCTCGATCTGGTGCTGGTCGACATCAGCCTTGCCGACGGCAGCGGTCTGGATGTGGCGCATGCGGCCCACAAGGCCGGCGTGCCGGTGCTGTTCGTGACCGGCGCCTGCCCGGAAGGCGCGCGCGACGTTGCGGCGGGCTGCCTCGCCAAACCCTATGCGCAACGCGACCTGCTCGCCGCGATCAACGCCATTGAGGCGGTGATCGAAGGCAAGAAGCCGAAGAAGCTGCCGCACGGCTTCAGCCTGTTCGACCAGGCGGCTTGATTCAAACCTTCCGCTCCTCGTGAGACAGGAGCATGATGACAGGGTTTACAGCCGCGCTTCGACCTGATCATGAAACGCCCGGATCCCGCTCTCCAGCGTGCCGAGCGTCACCCGCTCGATCGCACCCGACGCCAGCCCTTCCTGCCCGAGGGCAGCCGCACGGAAATCCTCCGCCGCGAAGACGCCGCCATCGAGCAGGTTCCAGCTCTTCTCCCAATGTGCCAGCGCCTTCTCCGTCTCGGGCGCCTCGGGGATCAGCATGAAGTCCTCCACCAGCACGCGGCCTTCCGACTGCGGCATCAGCACCATCAGGTTCATATAGTCGGGGCTGACGATCAGCACCGTGCCCGGGAACATCTGATAGGTGTAGGTGATCGCCGAGCGCAGCGTCGGCCAGTCCTCGGCCGAGCATGCCGCCAGCGCCGCCTCGCGCCCGACCGCGGAGCGCTGATGCGGGCCGATATGGTCGCCGGTCGATACGCCGTCCTTGAAGAAGGGGCCGATCGTCGCCGCGTGGAGCCGCTGGACGTGATAGCTCTCCAGGAACGCATCCATGATCAGCTTCCAGTTCGCCGCCACATCGTGCGTGCGCCGGCGGAAAAGATGCTGCCCGGCAAGATCGAACGCATCGAAATCATGGCCAAGCGCGTCCGCCTCGGCGAAATCCGCATGCTCGTCGAACGCGAACCAGATCAGCCCGCCCGCCTCGCGGGTGGGCAGGCGTTTCAGGCCGAAGCTGCTTTTGTCGAGACCGGGAAAGCTGTCCGGACGCGGGAGGCCCGCCAGCGCGCCGTCGAGCGTATAGCTCCACGCATGATAGGGGCAGATCAGCCGCGGCGCGCAGACCGGCTCGCTGCCCTCGACCAGGCGGGTGCCGCGATGCTGGCAGACATTGAGGAACACCTGCGCCGTGCCCTGCCTGTCCCGGGCGATCAGCAAGGGCTTGCCGAAACCGTCATGTGGCACCGCCATATTGTTCTGCGGGAGCAGCGCGGACGGTGCGATGACCAGCGGGGCTTTCGAAAAAATGCGCGCCTGTTCAGCGGCATGGCGTTCGGGCGCCGTATAGGCGCGCGCGTCGACATGGGTGATTCCGCTGGTCGGCCGGGTGCCGCCGGCGGCAAGCTGCGCGGCGAGCGCAAGCTGGCCTTGCGTGGGCATGGTAATTGTCGCGGGCGCGTTCATCTCGCTTCCTCTCCCGATTTTTGACGCTAGTGTCTGCCCGATCAGGCCGGGGAGCAAGAGCGGGATGAGCGAACTGGAAATCGAACGGCCGGGCGGCTGGATGGACGGCGTCCGCCCCTATTTCGAAAAAGCGCCGCTGGCCGCGCTCGCGCTCGGCATCTCGTCCGGCTTTCCCTACGCGATGATCGGCGCGACGCTGACCACGCGTCTCGCGCAGGACGGTATCGACAAGAAGACGGTGACGGCATTCAGCCTGGCCTTCCTCGTCTATAATCTCAAATGGATCTGGGCCTGGGCGGTCGACGGTGTGAAGCTGCCGATCATCGGGCAACTGGGGCAGCGCGTGTCGTGGCTGCTCCTCGCCGGCGTGCTGGTGATGGCGGCGGTCGCGAACCTCGCGCTGATCGATCCCAAGGCGGATATCATGGCGGCGGCGATCGCCGCAATCCTGGTAGGCGCGGCGGGCGCGACCTTCGACATCGTGATCGACGCCTATCGCATCGAAATCCTCGAGCCGCGCCAGCTCGGCGTGGGCTCGGGCATGTCGCAATATGGCTGGCGGATCGGCTCGGCCGGCGCGGGCGCATTGGCGCTGGTGATCGCGGCACGCGGCGGCTGGGAATGGGCCTATCTCGCCTGCGCGATGCTGGCGCTGCCGGCGATGCTCGCGGGGCTGATCGTCGGCGAGCCGGTGCGGCACCGGCAGATTGCGGTGAGGCGCGGGGTCGGGGCGATGCTGGCCTCGATCTGGGGGCCGTTCGCACAATTCTTCACGCGGGAGGGCGCCGCTATCGTGCTGGCGTTCATCCTGATCCACAAGGTCGGCGACACGCTGGCCAATCTGACCTTCCGCCTGCTGTTCGACGACCTGAAATTCACCAATGACGAGATCGCCTTTTACGATGTCGGCATCGGTTTCTGGGCGTATCTGATCGGCATCTTCGTCGGTGGCGTGCTCTACGCGAAGATGGGCATGAAGCGGTCGGTGCTGCTGTCGCTGGTGCTGATGGCGGTCTCGAACCTGAGCTTCGCTGCCCTTGCCGCCGCGGGCCATTCGAATATCGGCATGGCCGGCGCTATCGGGTTCGAGAATTTCGCGAGCGGCTTTGGCGGCGTCGCGGTAGTCGCCTATTTCTCGGCGCTGACCGACCTTCGCTTCACCGCGGCGCAATATGCGCTGATATCGGCCGCGGCGAGTATCGTCGGGCGGTTCGTCACCGGCACGACCGCCGGCGGACTGATAGAAACCTTTGGTTATGTGAATTTCTACCTGCTCACCACGGTCATCGCCTTTCCGGGTGTGTTCCTGTTCTGGTGGATGATCCGGTCCGGCCTGGTCGATCGCTCGATCGGCAGCGCGGGGGGCGGTGAAGAGGAATCGGTTCCCGGTTCCGGCCCGCCTCAGCGCCCCGTGGTGGCGGAGGCATCGGAGCCGCCGGCGGCATGATCGTCTATCTCGCTGTCCTGGCGATCCAGGTGATGCTGATCATCGACGTGATCCGCAACGGGCGTAACCAGCTCTGGATCATGGCGCTGATGTTCCTGCCGGGGCCCAGCACGATCGCCTATATCGTCATCGAGGTCTATCCGCGGTTGCGCGGCAACCGGCACGTCCGCACCGTCCGGGCCAAGGCGGTGGCGGCGATCGACCCGGAACGCGAGGTGCGTGCCGCGCGCGACCAGCTCGACCTCGCCGATACCGCCGCCAATCGCATCCGGCTGGCCGATGCGCTTGCCGCCCTTGGCCGGTACGGCGAGGCGCTGCCGCTGCTGCATGAAGCGATCGAACGCGGGCCCGCCGATATGCGGACCGGCGAGAAGCTCGCTAGGGCGCAGTTCGAGACGGGCGACGGGGCGAGCGCGCTCGCGACGCTCGATGCCAATCCTCCGGCGAGTGCGCAGAGCGACCGCGATCGGCAGGGGCTGCTGCGGGCACGTATTCTCGAAGCGCTTGGGCGCAAGGAGGAGGCGCTGGCGATGTATGCGGATCTCGTCACCCGGCTGCCGGGTGAAGAAGGCCGATGCCGCTACGCCGCCCTGCTGCTCGATCAGGGATGGGACAAGAAGGCGCGCGTCGTGCTCGAAGAGGTGGAGGCACGGATGAAGCGGCTCGACCGGCAGCAGCGTGCGGCCGAAGCCGACATGTATCGCTGGGCGATGGACCGGCTCGGCGAGTTGCGCGCCGGGCGATAAGGAGCATCGGCCCGGCGGCCGACCATCGACATCTCGTCATGGAGTTCCTGAAGAGCGGGGCTTTCTGATCGCCCGAAGGCAAGTCGGCCGCTCCGGTAAGCGAGCAGGCTGGCCGGCCGGAATTCCAAGCTGTCGCGGGTTTACACCGTGATCGGCCGGCCCGCGTCGGCAAAGGCCGCTGCAAGAACCGTCGCGCTGGCGAGAACGCCGTCGACCCGGCGGATACCGAGCAGGTCGGCGAGCAACAGCCGCGCTGCTTCTGGCGCCGTCTCGGCGCGGGAGAGCACCGTCAGCACCGCGCTTTCGGCTGCGGTCATCCGCATGCAGCAGCAGGGTGCGATCGCGATCGGGCCATTCGCGGTGGTCGCGAGATCGGCCATCAGGGCGCGCATCAGCACGAGCGGACGGCGAAAACCCTCCCCGAAGCCGTTGAGCATCGCGTGCGCGGCATGCGCATCGGCCAGGCCGTGCGCGCCGATTCGTCTGATCGCGAACAAGGCAAGCCGCCCATTCGGGCATGACGGCATGGCATGCGGCAACATCTGGGTAGGGGCGGGTGCTGGGGTGACCGTCATGATACGCGACTCCGTCTGCTGGAATGGCAGCGTCGCGATTTGGTTATTGCAAGTCAATAGCAATAAGGATCAGTTCGGAGCTTCGCCATTTGCCGCGAGCACTTCGCCTGCGAGATAAAGCGAGCCCAGGATCAGAACGATCGGCGGCTCGGCCGGGTCGGCGGCCGCGGTGATGTCGGCAAGGGCGGTCGGCACGTCGGCGGCGGTATTGGCGATCATGCCGAGACCGCGGGCGATGCCTACCAACATGTTCGGGGTGTGATGCTCGTGATTTGGCACCGGTACTGCGTGCAGCGTCGTGGCAAGGCCTGCGAACGGCGCGAGCAGACCGGCGGGATCCTTGTTCGAGAGCATGCCGAGTACGAGATGCACCTCGCTTCGGCCGGTGCCGGGAAAGGCGATCTGGCGGAGCGTCGCAGCGACGCTGCTGGCGGCGGCGGGGTTGTGACCTCCGTCGAGCCAGAGCTCGCTGCCGGGCGGGAGCAGTTCGGCCAGCGGCCCGGTGCCCAGGCGCTGCATTCGGGCCGGCCAGCGGGTCGCCTCGGCGGCGGTGCGATAGGCTTCGAACGGGATGATCAGCTGAGTCTGGTGGCGCAGCATGGCGATGGCGAGCGCGAGATTCTCCGGCTGATGGGGGCCGGCCATCTCGGGCAACGCGGTTTCGATCCGACCCGCAGCGTCGCGATAGCCGAGCTTGCCATCCTCGGCGGCGAAGAACCATTGATCTCCGGCGGCCGACACTGGCGCGCGTGCGGCGCGGGCAACCATTTCGACCCGCTGTGCGATGGGAATGGGGTAGCGCATCGTGACCAGCGGCACGCCGGGCTTGGCGATGCCGGCCTTTTCGCCCGCAATCACCTCGGCAGTGTCGCCGAGGAAGCTCTGATGGTCGATGCCGAGTTGGGCGATACCGGTCACGAGCGGGCGAGGGATGACGTTGGTCGCGTCGAGCCGGCCGCCCAGGCCAACTTCAATGATGCAGGCATCGGCCGGCTTGCGGGAGAAAGCGAGGAAAGCGGCCGCAGTCGTCACCTCGAAGAAGCTCGCGCCGATGTCTCCGGCGACATTCAGCACCTCTTCGAGCAGGGCGGCGAGGGCGTCGTCCTCGATCAGCGTGCCGGCGATGCGGATCCGCTCGTTGAAGCGCACGAGATGCGGGCTGGTATAGACATGGACCGTCAAACCCGCCGCCTCGATCGCCGAGCGGAGAAACGCGCAGGTCGAGCCCTTGCCGTTGGTGCCCGCGACATGGAGCACCGGCGGGAGATGATCCTGCGGGTTGCCGAGGCGGTCGAGCAGCGCCGTGATACGTTCGAGGCCCAGGATGTCGGCACCGGGGGACAGCGACCAGAGGCGGTCCAGCTGTGCCTGCACGGCGGGGGAGGTGGAGGTGGCGGAGTCCATTTCTAATTCCCCTCCCGCTTGCGAGTGATGAAATCAATCGGGGTCAACCATGCCCCCGGCACGGCTGAGGAATGCACCCCGATTGATTTCATCGCTGGGCTAGGTGTGAGCTCCCGCTCTCCTCCAGCGGAGCGCTTGTTGATGCCGGGCGCCMACCCCTCGGTCCCCTCCCGCAAGCGGGAGGGGAGGAAGGTGGTCACGCCGCCTTCTTCGTGCAGAGATAATCGATCAGGCTGGCGAGGGTCGCGCGCAGGTCACGCCTGTGCTTCACCATGTCCAGCATGCCGTGATCCAGCAGATATTCGGCGCGCTGGAAGCCCTCGGGAAGCTTCTCGCGGATGGTCTGTTCGATCACGCGTTGGCCGGCAAAGCCGATCAGGGCGCCGGGCTCGGCGATCTGCACGTCGCCGAGCATCGCATAGCTCGCGGTGACGCCGCCGGTGGTCGGGTCGGTCAGCACCACGATGTAGGGCAGACCGGCATCGTGCAGCATCTGGATCGCGACGGTCGCGCGCGGCATCTGCATCAGGCTGAGGATGCCCTCCTGCATGCGCGCGCCGCCGGCTGCGGTGAAGATGATGTACGGGCAATTATCGAGGATCGCGTTCTCGACGCCGCGCACGAACGCTTCGCCGACCGCCAGGCCCATCGATCCGCCCATGAAGGCGAAGTCCTGCACACCGACGACTGCCTTGCGGCCCTCGATCGTACCGCGCGCGTTAATCAGCGCGTCGCCTTCCGACGTCGCGGCGCGGGCCGCCTTGATGCGATCGACATAGCGTTTGGTGTCGCGGAACTTGAGCGGATCGTCCTGCACCTTGGGCAGCGGGATGATCGTGTAGCTGCCCGCGTCGAACACATATTGGAAACGAAGGACCGGGCCGATCCGGTCATGATGCTGACAGTTCGGGCAGACATGGAGGTTGTCCTCCAGTTCCTTCACGAACACCATGTTCCCGCATCCCTTGCACTTGTGCCAGAGATTGTCGGGCGTGTCCTTTTTGGGAACGACGAACGACAGCGCGTTCCGGACGCTGGTGAGCCAGCTCATACGGTTTCCTTTCGGGCCGCGGCGATCGCCGTCGACAGGGAACGGATATAGGCCTCTACCAGCGCGCTTGCACCCTCGGCGTGCTGACCGACGAGTTCGACGATGGCGGAGCCGACCACGACGCCGTCGGCGACGCGCCCGATGGCGGCCGCCTGATCGGGCGTGCGAACGCCGAAGCCCACGGCAACGGGGATGTCGGTCGCCGCCTTGAGGCGGGCGACGGCGCTTTCGATCGAATCCTGCGCTGCCTGTTGCAGGCCGGTGATGCCCGCGACCGAGACATAATAGAGGAAGCCGCTGGCGCCATCGAGCACCGTCGGCAGGCGTGCTACGTCGGTGGTCGGCGTGGCGAGGCGGATCAGGTCGATACCGGCGGCGCGCAGGTTGGGGCCGAGCTCGTCATCCTCCTCTGGCGGCAGGTCGACGCAGATCACGCCGTCCACCCCGGCATCGTGCGCGGCGCTGGCGAACCAGTCGGCACCGCGGCGGAGCATCGGATTGGCATAGCCCATCAGCACGATCGGCACGCCGGGATGGCGCTCGCGAAACGACTTGGCGATGGCGAGGATATCGGCGGTGGTGGTGCCGGCGGCGAGGCTGCGCAGGTTCGCCGCCTGGATCGCGGGGCCGTCGGCCATCGGATCGGTAAAGGGCATGCCCAGCTCGATCACATCGGCGCCACCCGCGACCAGCGCGTCGAGGATGGAGCCGGTGGCCCAGGGCGCCGGATCGCCGGCGGTGACGAAGGTGACGAGCGCGGCGCGATGCTGGTCGCGGGCTCGGTCGAAGGCGGCAGAAAGACGGGTCATCGTGCGGAGCGCCGTTGGCTGATGAGTTGCGAGAAAAGGCCGGCTGCGGCACCGATTTCGACGGCTTCGAGGCCGCGTGGCAGTGGCAGGCGCCAGTCGGACAAAGCGAGGCCATATTGGTTCAGCTCGCGCACGATGAGCGCGACGATCGCACCCACCACGGCGCCGGTCACGAGATTGGGGAGGTTCATATCTCGACCCCCAGCGCCTCGGCGACGGTGAAGATGTCCTTGTCGCCGCGACCGCACAGATTGCACAGGATGATCTGGTCGCGGTCCATCTCGCGCGCGACGCGGGCGACGGCGGCGATGGCATGGCTCGGTTCGAGCGCGGGGATGATGCCCTCGGTGCGGCAGAGCAGCTGGAACGCGTCGAGCGCTTCGGTATCGGTGGCGCTGGTATATTGGACCCGGCCGATCGAGTGGAGCCATGAATGCTCCGGGCCGATGCCGGGATAGTCGAGCCCGGCGGAAATCGAATGCGCCTCGGCGATCTGGCCGTCCTCGTCCTGCAGCAGATAGGTCTTGTTGCCGTGGAGCACGCCGGGCGATCCTCCCGCCAGGCTCGCCGCATGCTGCTTGTCGAGGCCGTGGCCGGCCGCTTCGACACCAAGCATCGCGACATCGGCGTCGTCGAGGAACGGGTGGAACAGGCCGATCGCGTTCGATCCGCCGCCGATCGCGGCGACGAGCAGGTCGGGCAGGCGATCGATGCGGCTCAGCATCTGCGCGCGCGCTTCCTTGCCGATCACGCTCTGGAAGTCGCGGACCAGCTCCGGATAGGGATGCGGGCCGGCGGCGGTGCCGATGATGTAGAACGTGTCGTGGACGTTCGCGACCCAGTCGCGCAGGCCCTCGTTCATCGCATCCTTCAGCGTCATCGCGCCGGAGGTGACCGGGCGGACCTCTGCGCCGAGCAGCTTCATACGGAACACGTTCGGCTGCTGCCGCTCGATATCGCGCGCGCCCATATAGATCACGCAGGGCAGACCGAAGCGGGCGCAGACAGTCGCGGTGGCGACGCCGTGCTGGCCCGCGCCGGTCTCGGCGATGATCCGCGTCTTGCCCATGCGCATGGCGAGCAGGATCTGGCCGATGCAATTGTTGATCTTGTGTGCGCCGGTGTGATTCAGCTCGTCGCGCTTGAACCAGACCTGCGCGCCCTTGCCCTCCGGCGCGCTTTCGCGCAGCGCTTCGGTCAGCCGCTCGGCATAATAGAGCGGGCTCGGGCGGCCGACATAATGTTCGAGCAGATCCTCGAACTCGGCGGTGAAAGCCGGGTCGGCCTTGGCGGCGCGATAGGCCTCATCCAGCTCGAGGATGAGCGGCATCAGCGTCTCGGCGACGTAGCGGCCGCCGAACTCGCCGAAATGCCCGCGTTCGTCGGGCTGGGCGCGGAAGGAATTGGGGACGTTCATGATGCGGGCGCTTTAGCACCTCGGATGCGCGTGTCGAGTTGAGTAAAACTTGAAGGCCGCGAGGTCAGAGGCTTTTGACGGTATCGAGGAACGCGGCGATCTTCGTGACGTCCTTGATGCCGGGCGCTGATTCTACCCCGGACGAGACATCGACCATCGTCGCGCCCGTCGTCCCGACCGCTTCGGCCAGGTTCAGCGGATCGAGCCCGCCGGACAATGCCCAGGGGAGCGGATGGCGAAAGCCCTTGAGCAGGGTCCAGTCGAACCGGACGCCCATGCCGCCCGGAAGCGTCGCGCCCTGTGGCGTCTTGGCGTCGTAAAGGATGCGGTCGGCGGCGCCGCCGAACGCCCCGGCGACGGCGAGGTCGGCACGCGACTTGACGGCAACGGCCGCCCAGATGGGGAGGCCCGTGCGCGCCTTGATCGCGACCGCCCGAGCAGGGCTGGTATTGTGGAGCTGGAGCGCCTGAAGCTGTCCCGCGCCGATCGAAGCTTCGAGCAATGCATCGTCGGGATCGACGAACACCCCCACGCGGGCGACATGCCCGGGCACGAGCGCGGCGAGTTGCGCGGCGCGCTCGCGGCTCAGGTTGCGCGGGGAGGGCGGGAAAAAGACGAAGCCGACATGGCTCGCACCGCCCCGGATTGCTGCATCGAGGGTTTCGGGCGTCGAAAGGCCACAGATTTTCGCGGTGACGGGCATGGCGCCGCCATAGGCGTCAGGCGAGGGGCTTGACCAGTACCGTCATGTAGAGCGGCGGCTCGACCAGGATGGGAAAGTCCCGACGCTCGGACGTGCGGACATAGCCACGTCGCTCATAATAGGCGACCAGCTCGGCCCGGTTCTCGATGACGGTCATCTCCATCATCGCGGCGCGGAAGGCCTCGCGGGCAAGCGTCTCGGCCGCGTCGATCAGGCGCCTGCCAAGACCGCCGGCCTGCAGCCTGGGCTCGATGCAGAGCAGCCCGAGATAAGCGAGCCCGTCCCCGCGATCGGTGACCTCGACGCAACCGATCGGCATATCGTCGTCCAGCGCGATCAGCAGGCGTTCCGCGGGGTTGGCCAAAGCGGCCTCCAGCGTCGCGAGATCGGTCCGTGTCCCGTCGAGCAGATCGGCTTCATGAGTCCAGCCGGCGCGCGCCGAATCACCGCGATAGGCGCGCTCGATCACCGGATGCAGGCGCGGCAGATCCTCCGGCTCGGCAAGACGAATCACGATGCCGGACATGGATTAAAGCGTCGCGCCGATCTCGCGCGCGGCGATATCGGGATCGTCGGCCTGAGTGATCGGCCGGCCGACCACCAGGATCGAGGCGCCGGAATCGAGCGCCTGGCGCGGCGTCACCACCCGCTTCTGGTCGCCCACCGCGCCATTGGCGAGGCGGACGCCCGGAACGACGAAGAAACCTTTGGGCCAGATCGCCTTCGCCGCAGCGACCTCCTCGCCCGAGCAGACCACGCCATCGACGCCGGCCATCATCGCCAGCTCGGTCAGGCGGACCACCTGGGTGTGCGGATCGTCAGGGCAGCCGATCGAAGCGAGATCGCGCGCGTCGAGGCTGGTGAGCGTGGTGACCGCGACCACCTTGGTGCCGGTCGGCGCGGCCGCCTTTGCATCCTCGAGCATCGATCGGCCACCGGCGGCGTGCACCGTCAGGATCGCTGGTTCGAGCGGGCGCAGCGCCATGATCGCCTTGGCGACCGTATTGGGGATGTCGTGAAACTTCAGGTCGAGGAAGATCGGCAGGCCGAGCTCGGCCATCTCGCGCACGCCGGCGCGGCCATTGGCCATGAAGAATTCGAGTCCGAGCTTGATGCCGCCGACATGATGATGGACCCGCTGGGCGGTTGCCTTCGCCTTTTCCAGGTCGGGCGTATCCAGGGCGACGAAGATCCGGCTGCTCATGCGCCACCCGGCGGAACGGCGGTCGGGATGGCGGCGGGTGGGATCACGGGTTCTGGCTCCAGCGGAAGGGGCGCGGCCGGCGCGAGCACGCCGCGCAGGTCGGCAAGGGTGCGTTCCGACGTGGTCAGCCGGTTGCGCAGCCGCCAGCGGATCGCATTGTAATAGATCATCGTCGGCACCAGGCCGATCAGGAAGGTGACGAACAGCAGCAGCGGCAGGTTCACCTCGGCAATCAGGCCGCCCCACAGCTTGATCGGCACGGTCGTCCAGTTGCCCAGGGTGAATACCGCGGCGACGAAGGCGAGCAGGCACCAGAACAGGATTTTCAAGAACTGCATCGTCTCTCCGTTTTGGGCGCAACGCGGCGGAAGCTACCCCCGGCGGGCTGATTTGACCAGCCCGGCTGCGATGGTGGGCGGGCTAGCCGATTTCCTTGCGCAACGACGCGATCAGCCCCGGGATCGCCTCCAGCTTGGGTTCCTCCTCGTCGAGGACCGCGCAAAAGGCCGCGCGCTTGATGGCCGCGACCCGGCCCGGCTTCAGGCGCGCGCTGGCCGGCAGCGAGGACAGCACGATGTCGATCATGCGCTCGGCCCCGTGCAGTCGGCCCCACAGATAGTCATTCTCGCGATATGCGCGGCTGAAAAAGGCGCCGAAGCTGTTGAACTGGACACCCTTGAGCGTCGCCTCGGCCCCACCGGCGCGGATCGACTTGGCATCGTCGGGAGATATCCGGTCCACCTTGATCGGATCGAATTCGTCCAGCCCCTCGCCCTGGAGCAGCGGCAGGGTGGCGACGTCGAAATAGGGAAAGCCCAGATAGGTCAATAGGATCGGCCGCTTGAGCGCACGGGGCAGGCCGGTAAAGGCGGCGGCGAGGCGTTGCTCGGTATTGGTGTCGAGCTGCTTCAGGTCGAGCGATTCGGCAAGCTTGTCGAGCAACGGCCCGGCATCGCCGCGCAACAGCCGCACGTCCTTGCGCAGATGCGCGTGCCGGTCTGTGCGCTTGCATTCGAGATAATCGGCGAGCGAGGCATAGACGGCGTCGCGGATCGGCTCCAGGTCGGCCTCGTCATGGTCGGCCTCCAGCTCCGTCAGCCGGCGTGCGAGCAGGCGCAGGCGGCGGATACGGAAACCGAGATCATAGGACCGCAGGAAGCTGATCGTCGTCTGGCTCGCCCCGTCCGAGAAGCTGGGTTTGAGATCGTCGAAACCGCGCTCGCGCACCGCCTCGGCGATATGGCCGCGGATCCGCTCCCAGCGCTGCGGCCCAGGCTCTCCGCCGGCGTGATAGAGCAGTGACGTCAGCGCCTCGACCACGCCGGCGATCTTGAGATGCCCATAGGCGGCATAGCCATAGCCGGCGGCCTTGGCGGCGGCCGACTGCGCTCGCGCACGCCAGGAGGCAAGACGTGATACCGTGGGGGAATCGAGAAACAGCGTATAGCCGAACAGCGCCTCGACCCGCGCCTCGACCTCCGGCCGGATGCTGGAGACGATGCCGCGCATGCGCTCGATCGTGCGGGAGCGCTCGGCGATATCCTCCAGATTGTCGCGGATCGGCTGCTGGCGGGGCAGTTCCGAGACAGCGCCGATGATCGTCTGGAAAAAGCCGGGTGCATTGGGATTATGCGGTCCGAAGCGTAGCTTAACGCCGGGCGAAGGGTCGATATAGACGAACCGGCGGTCGATCTCGCGCCGGGCGGGGCGCTCCCGCAGCGCCTCTATCGCCGGGCGGAACGGTGCGTTGGCAAGGACCGATCCGTCGATCAGCACTGCCTGGTCGGCCGCATTGGCAGCGAACTGGCGTGGCAGGATCCGTTTCAGGAAGTCGGCGCGCTCGGGCCATTCGACCTTGCGATGCTTCAGCACCTTGTCGAGCTCGCCGACCATGAAGGGCGGGAAGGCACCCGGAAAGCTCGAGGTGGAGCGGGCGGCAAAGGCAAGCTCGGCCGGATGGGCGAGGCTGTCGCCGGCCGCGCCATGATCGGTGAAGGGCACGACCAGGCGGTGCTCGGTCTCCAGCACTTCCGGGGGCGAATTGAGCATCAACCGTTCGGGGTGGCCGCGGAAATCGGTGACGGTGACGAACAGGTCGAGCGGCTGACCCTCCGGCAACAGGCGCGCGCCTCGCGGCGCTGACGCCATGGCGTTGAGCGCATCGAGGATCAGTCCGGTGAACAACGCGCCGCCAAAGGGCGGTTCGAACCAGCGCGATCGGATGAAGTGCGACAATTTGGTGCGCACCTCGTCGCGCGCGCCTGCCTCCACCAACTCGTCGATATTGTCGCCGCTGCGCTTCTCGGCGAACCAGGCGATCGGCAGCGCCCAGACCTTTGAGAAGCGCGAGGACGGGGCCTGATTCTCGTCGATCAGCGCCTCGATATCGGCCGAATCGAGCCATAGCTTGGTCAGCGGTTCGAGCGACTGGCCGGTGGAGATGGCCTGGGCGAGGAACACGCCGTTGATGCCGCCGGCGCTGGCGCCCGCGATGATGTCCACCAGCACGCGCATGCGCAGGCCGGTTTCTTCCTCGATTTCCTGCAACAGGTCGCGATAGACGCCCTGGCTGCCCCCGGCCGGCGTCTCGCCCTTGTGGAAGGCCTGGCTCGCCCGGGCGAGCCGCCAGATCTCCTTGGTGATGCCATGCATATAGACGGCAAGGCTGATGCCGCCATAGCAGACCAGGGCAAGGCGAAGCTCCTTCTGGCGCATCAGGCCGGCTCCACCACGGCCCAGATCGGCAGATGATCCGATGCCTTGCGCGCGGTGGCGCTCTGATGGGTGCCGCAATCGGTGACGCGCAGCCCGGCGGAAACCATGATCCGGTCGAGCCGGGCGACCGGGCGGCGGACATGGAAGCTGGGGCCGGTGGCGGCGAAGCTATAGTCACGGCCGAAATCGCGCAGGCAGCCGGCCTGGGCGCTCCACTCGTTGAGATCGCCCATCAGCACGGTCGGGCGGCGCGTGACGCTCGCATCGACATGGGCCAGGATCGCATGCGCCTGGCGCCGACGCCACAGACCGGACAGGTCGAGATGCATGCCCACTATACGGATCGGCACGCCATCGGTGCGCACATCCGCCATCACCGCGCCGCGTGGCTCGAGCGCGGGGAGGTGGATCGCCTCGCAATCCATCACGACCGATTCCTTGCGGATCAGGATGACATTGCCGTGCCACCCCATGCTGCCGCCGCGGGCGCCGAGCGGCACTGCCTTCCACGGGCTATGCTCCTCAAGCGTGTGAAGCGGAATGACACCGGCCTTGGCGCCGAAGCGGCGATCGGCCTCCTGCAGAGCGATGATATCGGCATCGATCTCACGCAGGACGTCGAGGATCCTGTTGGGATCACGGCGTCGATCGAGACCGATGCCCTTGTGGATATTGTAGCTGGCAACCTTGATCATGTGCGTGATGGAACGCCGATCGACAAAGATGGTTCGCCGCGCGCCTCTGAACGCCCGGCTTTCCCGTCGTATATGCCCAGTTTCGCGCCAGACCAGCGCGAAAATATTCGGGCGGGTATCACGTCGTGGCGGCGCAGTAGCGCTGGAGGAAGTCCTGATGCGCCGGCATCTGCGCGACCCTGCCCGCGATATTGGCCTTCAGGTCGCCGAGCGCGTGGCCGAGTTGGCCCGGCGGCATCAGGCGGGCAAGGTGATGATGACCGCGTGGTCGGTTGCCCTGGCCGAGCATGACCTGCACCCAGGAATCCACCCGGAACAGCTCGTCCGATGCCTGATATGCTTGGGCATTCTCGCGGAACAGGGCGATGCGGCGCGCGAGCGAGGCCGGAATCTCCATCGTCCGGCACCGCCGCCAAAAGGCGCTGTCGTCGCGGTCGGTGAGGCAATAATGGAGGATGATGAAGTCCCGCACGCCTTCCAGCTCGGTCCGCGACAGCTGGTTGTAGCGATCGATCAGCGCCTCATCGAAGCCGTTGAAGGGGAAGGACTGCAACAGTCGCGTCACCGCGATCATGATGAAATGGATGCTCGTAGATTCGAGCGGTTCGATGAAGCCGCTGGACAGGCCGAGCGCCACGCAGTTCCGGTTCCAGGCCTTTTGCCGCGTGCCGGTGCGGTAGCGGATCAGGCGCGGATCGAACAGCGGCGCCCCGTCGAGCTCGCTCAGCAACAGCGCCTTCGCCTCGTCGTCCGCCATGTCGGCGCTGGAGAAGACCAGGCCGTTGCCGACACGATGCTGAAGCGGGATGCGCCAGCGCCAGCCTGCCTTATGCGCAATGGCGCGGGTATAGGGCACGGCCGGGCCAATCGATTCCGTCTGCACGGCATAGGCGCTGTCGGTGGCGAGCCAATGGCCCCAGTCCTCATATCCCGTCTGAAGAGTCTGTTCGATCAGCAAGGCGCGAAAACCGGTGCAATCGATGAATAGATCACCTGCAATCGTTTGTCCGGATTCCAGTATAAGTGCCTTGATAAAGCCAGTTTCTGGATCCTGATCGACCTTTGCGATCTTGCCTTCGACCCGCTTGACGCCATCCGCCTCGCTCCGCGCGCGGAGGAAGCGGGCATAGAGAGTCGCGTCGAGATGATAGGCATAGTTGATCTGGGCGTCGTCGCCCGTCGCGAACCTGTTCGCCTCGGCCGCCTGCAACTCGAAACAATAGTCGCCGATGTCGCCGGCAACGCCTTCCGCCCTGGCCTGGAGCCAGAAATGGTGGAAGTCGGCCATCCAGGTCGATTTGCCGAGCACGCCGAAGGAATGGAGGTAACGGTCTCCGATCCTTCCCCAATTTTCGAAGGCGATACCCAGCTTGAAGCTCGATTGGGTAGCGCGCATGAAGTCCTGCTCGTCCACCCCGAGCAGGGAATGAAAGGCGCGGACCGTAGGGATGGTGGATTCGCCGACGCCGATCGTGCCGATCTCATCGGATTCGACGAGCGTGATGTCGAGCAGGCCGCCAAGCTGTTTCGAAAGGGCGGCGGCGGCAAGCCAGCCGGCAGTGCCGCCCCCGGCGATGACGACCTTGCGTACGACCTGTCCGTCCATGCCGGTCTCCCTTAAATCAGCGGTTCAGGCGATTGAGCAGCATGGCGCGCAACCGCCGGGCCCTTGTCTCGTCGAGCGGCGCAAGATTGCCGCGCGCCGCCTCCGGTAGATGAGCGCCTGCCTGGTCGGCGGGTCCGAAGACATAATAATCGAACAACTCCCGCCAGGCGAACTTCTCGGGCTCCGGGCGGTCGCGCAGGCTGAGCAGGGCATGCAGCAGCGTGTTCTGCGGCGTATCCATGAAGGCTGGGGAGGCGTTCCACCAATAGTTGATCAAGATGTTGAACCGGTCGAGCGCCTCGACATGGTGCCACCAGAGCGCCGGGTAGAAAAGGATGTCGCCCGGTTCCAGTTCCGCCACCTCGCCAGCCCCGAGCGCTTCGGCGAAGCGGGGGAAGCGTGTCAGGTCGGGATTGCGGAAATCGACCATCGAGACGACCTGGCCGCCGGGTGTGGGGTCGAGCGGGCCGGGATAGAGGTTCCGCACCTGATCGGGCGGGAAGAGCGTGAAGCGCCGCCTGCCGACGGTGCAGCAGGCGATATTGTTCGACATGTCGTAATGCGCCGACGCGGTCGTCCGGTTGCCGATCCAGATGCTGACGATGGGCGGACTGTCCCCGAGCACTGCCTGATCGAGCGCGAGATCATTCTCCTCCCGCAGCCCCGGCAGATAGGTGTCGAGATCGGTTGAGCCGACATAATAGGACGGCGGCCGGTCGTCGTTCCATTCGGCCTTGAGCCGATCGAGCAACTCGTCGAGCAGCACCCGGCAGGCTTCGAAATTCATCGCGGTCGCTTCGTCGTTATAGAAGAAGCGTCCCTCGATTTCAGGCTGGCCGACAAAACCGACGACCGGCTTTCCTCGATAGAAGGACTTCACATAGTCGATTGCCCGTTCTGGCGCGGCGAGCCCGGCCCCCACCAGGGGCCAGTCGCGGGCGACCCCGCGCAGGATCGCCGGCCGCTGCTCGTCCATCAGCGCCTGGAGCGGGATCGCATCGGGTGTAACGCCCTCGATCACCCTGGTCTTGCGCAAGGGGACTGTCCGGGGGGCGGCCATCAGGCGATGTCGGCTTTCCGGTTCTTCAGGTCGATCAGGCGACCCATGTTGCCCATCGACGCGATCACGAGAAAGGCGAGGGGCAGGAAACCGCTGATGTTCAGTCTCTGCAGGGCAGCGCCGTCGAGTTGCGACAAGGCGTTCCGTGAAATGGTGAACAGGTCCGGCAGCACATATTTCCGCGTGTCGTCCAGCTCGATTTCGACCGCGACGGGTTCGATCAGCCCGGCATGATCGAACGCCTCGAACATCGGGCCGGTTGCCTCGATCCCGGTATAGATTCTCCGCAAAATGGTGGACATATGTTCAAGATAGGGGGCGTTTCCACCATGAGGCAGGAAGAGCGGGAGCCCCTCTGTCAGGCTGACCCGCGGATGGTCGAGATCGATATGGATCATCGGTTCTCCATCGGTTCCGCCATCCTTGAAACCGATCAGGAACGGGCCGCGCTGAAGCACGGCGGGGACGTAGCGGCTCTGCCAGCCGGTTTCGCCAAGGAATAGATTCTCGTCCCGGTCGAGCCCTAGAAGCGCGACCGCCTGTAGGGCACCGTTTTCATCATGTCGGAAGAAGATTGGGTAGTCCCGTTGGATTTCCTCGAATTCCGTCGGGAAAACCGCAACCTGGTTGACGTTGCCGCCATCGTCGGTGCCATGGCGCGAGATCACTTTCAAATCGCCATGATCGAGATTGTTCAGCTTTACCCTGTTGGTCATGCGATCCTGTCCAGCCCATGCTCTCGTCATCTGCGGTGTTTCGGCCGGGCGGCTCTTCATCCACCGCGACGGGCATTTGCCGCCATGATGGGACAGGGAGCTCAAATCCTAAAGGGAAAAAGGCCGCTGCGACCCGCAGCGGCCTTCCCCCTCCTGAACGCCGTGGTTGCGTCTCAGAACTTGAAGCGTGCCCCGAGCATGAAGCGCCGGTCGAGCTCCTGCGCGAACCAGAGCTCGCTTTCGGACCGGGCATAGGTGCGTACGCTTTCCTCGAGCAGGTTGAGACCCTCCACCGTCACCGAGATGTTCTTGGTGACGTCGTAGCTGATGTTCATGTCGAGCTGGCCGAACGGCGCCGTGAATTCGGGATTGCGCGATCCCTGGCGATTGATCCCCGAGAGGAACTTGTCGCGCCAGTTATAGGCAAGTCGGGCTGAAAGGCCGTATTTGTCATAGATCAGCGTCGCGTTGAAGGTGTCGCTCAAGCCGAGCAACGCGAACTGGTCTTCCGCCGGGCTAGCCCCGATGTTGAAGCCGACATCGCCTCGGACCATCGTATAGGCGGCCGAGACGCCTAAACCGGTATTGCCAAGGAAATACTGGCCGGCAACCTCGATGCCCCAGATCTTGGCATCCTTGTTGTTGATCGGGCGCGATACCTGGAACTGGTAAAGCGGATCGCTTGTGTTCGGATTCACGTCCAACGTGTTGTTGATCGTCTTGACATAGTCATCACTCAGCGAATGCGTGATGGGATTGAAATTGGCGGCGAATTGCGAGGTCGCCGCCGCCACTGATCCGGTCGACTGGATCAATGCCGTCATCGCGAACAGGTTCACGTCGCTGGTATCGGCGCCAAGGCCAGCGAGCGCCGCTTTTGCGGCACCCGAACGACTTCCGGCGGCGCCGGAACTGGGATCACGCAGGCCGAACAGGTCGCTGGTAAACTGGCCACGGCCGATGAAGTTGTGCACCCGCTTGTCGAACAGGCCGACCGATATGTAGCTGTCCGGCTTGAAATAATATTCGAGCGAGACGTCGAAATTGTCGGATGTGATCGGCGAAAGCTGGGCATTGCCCCTCGTCGCCGACGCAATGCCGCCATTGTTGATCGGGCGCGGCGGGCCGCCCACCGTCGTCGCGGTGAACAGGTCGCTGTAGTTCGGACGGGCGATCGACTTGCTGAACGAGAAACGCGCGACGAGATTGTTCATCGGCTCGATCCGGAAATCGAATGACGGCAGCAGGTTATTGTAGCTGCCCTTGCCGGTTATGAAGTTGCTCTGATTGGAAATGACGACGGTGAAGTCGTTGTCCGACACCCAGTTGATCGCGCCCGGCACGGCTTCCAGCGACGTCGTGGTCGATTTGGTGTTCTCATATCGCACGCCGGCGACCATGCTGGCTTTGCGCCCGGCGATCTCGCCGTCCCAGGTCATTTGGCCATAGGCTGCCCAGATGGTTTCCTTGACCCGATTATCCTGGTTGCTGGTGATGCCGACGGCATTGCCCGCCTTCGCGTAATTGGCGGAAAGGATGGAATAGAGATCGGCGGCATTGCCGCGGAAGGCGAGCTGCGAGGCAGGGTCGCCGCCCGTATTATACTGATTGAACTTGCATTCGAGGCAGAAGGCCTGGAGCGCGCCCGGCGCGAGCTTGTTCACGTCGCCCGGGTTGGTGATGCCCCAGTCACCCAGCGTCTGCTGTGTGGAGATGAAGGTCTGGCGCATGTCGGCGGTCCGGTAGTTGCCACCAAAGTCGAAACGACTGCCGCCGCCCAGGTCCCAGCCGAAATCGGCCCGGATTTCCTTGACGGTCTGTTTCTGGGTAGAAGAGTTGGTACGGCCGACCTGCGATCCGACGTCGTTGACGTCAAGCGCGCCATTGCCGGCACTGCTGATGGTGATCTTCTGCTGTGGAATGCCACCGCTGCCATAGTCGACGGAGTGCGCCGAAACGACATTGGCACCCATGCCGACCAAGGTCGAGCTCTTGCCGTTGGGGTTATCCGGCCGGCTGTCCGACTTACTGATATGGCCATCGAGATTCAGCGAGAAGTTGTCGGCAAAGTCCCATTTGGCGTTAAGGCCGTAATCCTGAAGCGTGCTCTTCTGGGCGCGAGATTGCGCTTCGAAGCCTTCGTCCTTCGCACCGTTGATCGTCTCGTGAAGATAGGTTGCCGTGGCGACCGTGGGGTTGCCGTCGAAGGTCACCACGTCGAACGGCCGGCTGAACCAGTTGGACAGATCCGAACGGGTCTCGCGCTGCCTGTTCTGCGCATACAGCGCGTCGGCGGTCAGCGTGAGGGAGTCGGTCGGGCGGAATTGCATCACTGCCTGGCCGTTGAAGCGCTCGCGCGTGCCCTCGGCATAGTGATAGCGGCTGTCATTCGGGATCGCGACGAGCTGGTTGGGGTTTTTCGGCGCGTTGTTGACGACGGTGCAATTGGAAGCAGGCGTGCTGGTGGGGCAGATCTGCGGTATGGCATCGGCGCCCGGAATCGCCCCCGGTATGTTGCGCGCGAATCCACCCGTCAGGAACGTGCTGTACGGGATGATATTCCAGTCGTTCGACGTGGCGGCGATCGAAGTATAGTTGCGCTTCTGATAGCTGCCGAACAGCGAGACGCCGAACTTCTCGGATGGGTCGGACCAGCTCAGCACGCCGGAGACCTCGGGTGTGACCTTGGACCCGCAGTCGAGGCAGCCATTGACGCTGGTATCGTACACCGCCTTCGCGCCGATGCTGCCCGACAGGCCGGAGGGGCCGTCGAGCGGATGGCGCGAGACGACGTTGATCGTGGCACCGATGCCCCCGGACGGAATCGCGGCCCGGCCGGTCTTGTAGACCTCCAGCGTCTTCACACCTTCCGCGGCGAGGTTGGAGAAGTCGAAGGAGCGGCTGGTGCCCTGCGCGCCATCGGAATTCTGGTCGCCGCCGACCACCGAGACGACCGAGGTTGCCAGTGTGCGGCCGTTGAGCGTCACGAGGTTATAGTTCGGGCCGAAGCCACGCACCGTAACCAGGGCGCCTTCGCCATTGGTCCGGTTGATCGACACGCCGGTGATTCGCTGCAGCGACTCGGCCAGGTTGGTGTCCGGGAACTTGCCGATATCCTCGGCGGAGATCGCATCCACGACGCCGGACGAGTCCCGCTTGATCGCGATCGACCGTTCGAGGCTGGCGCGGATGCCGGTCACGACGATGTCCCGTTCGGCGTCTCCGGTCTGGTCGTCGGCAACACCGGCCTGTGCCGAAGGGCCGGCCTGCGCCAGCGCCATGCCAGGCATCATCAGACACACAGCGACAGCGATTGCGGATGTGGAACGCGCAAACGCCGACGAACGCCCAAAGCTTCTCATAAATCACCCCTCCTGCGGCGCTCCCGACGGGCGCCGACATTGTTTTTTGAGAGCAGAATTCGCGCTGCTCGATGATAACGCTACCAAATTGTCTGACGTTGTCAATGGGGATCGTGAGGAAACGGAAGGGGGGATAAAACCAGAATGACCACGATTTTTTCGGTGGCTGCCCAGTGAGGTGAGGATTGTGACGGACGACGACGAATCACCATTGTCCGACGTATGACCAAAGTGCCTGCGATCAGGGCGCTCAGCGGTGCCAGAGGCTCGATTTTCTGCTGATCCGGCTGCGGCGATCGACTTTGATCGGCGTCACCAATGCGAACGGCGCGCCCACCACTGTCAACGGCGTCGCCATCACCGATGCCATCCCCGATGGAGGCGTTGCGTGCCGGCGCCATCTCCGGCAGGCAGCGCGCGATCGATTCGGGCGACCGCGCGATCTTGCTCACACGAATGAAGCGCGCGTCAGGCGCCGGGAGATTTGAAGGATGACCATCACTCGCATCGATGCAGGCCCGCGCATGAGCCAGGCCGTGGTGCACGGCGACACCGTGTATCTGGCGGGGCAGGTCGGCGCGCCGGGCGAGAGCGTCACGGCCCAGACCAAGGCGGTCGTCGCGCAGATCGAGGATCTTCTGGCGCGCACCGGCAGCGACAAGTCGAAGATCCTGTCGGCGACGATCTGGCTGGCCGACATGGCCGATTTCGCGGAGATGAACACCGTGTGGGACGCCTGGATCGACGGCAAGGATGCTCCGGCGCGTGCGACCGGCGAGGCGAAGCTGGCGACGCCGGAATACAAGGTCGAGATCATCATCACCGCCGCACGCTGAGCCGGCATGTCGCGGGGAGGACAAATCCCCGATCCTGGCCTATCCGGTGCTTATGTCCTCCTCCCGCGCGCAACACGCCATCCTGTTCGTCTGCCTCGGCAATATCTGCCGCTCTCCACTGGCCGAGGCGGCGTTCCGGGTCGAAGCGGCGAAGGCCGGGCTCGAGGCCGAGGTCGATTCGGCCGGTACGGGCAACTGGCATATCGGCCGGGCGCCGGATGCCCGCGCCCAGGCAACGGCCAGGCGCCACGGTACCGACATCTCGGGCTATCGCGGACGGCAGGTGTCGGCCGCCGATTTCCGCCGCTTCACGCATATCTTCGCACTTGATGCTGATAATCTCGCCGGCCTCAGGGCCATCGCACCGCGCGACGCGACCGCGACCATCAATCTGCTGTTGAACCTGGTGCCGGGCCGGGAAGGGCAGGGAGTGAAAGATCCCTATTACGGGACCGATGACGGCTTCGAGACGACCTGGAGCGATGTCAGCACGGCTGCCCGCGCCCTCGTGGCGATGCTGAAGGGGTGAGCATCAGGTTGGGCTTCGGATCATCGATTGTGGTGGCCGGAATCCAGCCCAACCAGGTCTGCGGGGGTGTTGACGTTCGGCAGGGCTTCGGGCGTTTCGATACTGACCGCGCCGACGAGCTCGGCCCATCGGCGCATCGACAGGCTGCCCTCCTGCTGCAAATGCCCGTCGAGGCGCGGTGCGAGCGCCGAAGGCCAATAGCCACAGACGGGTAGCCCGCCGAGTATCGTGGCATCGGTTCCTGAGGCCAGTTGGGCGAGCAGCCCCGGCGGATAGGCGGGGACATCGCAGGGGACCGAGAGGACGCCGGCAAATCCATGGTCGACCGCATGATGCAAGGCCGCGTTCAGCCCGCCAAGCGGCCCGAGGCCAGGGGCCGGGCGATCGGGCAGGCCCGGATAATCCTTGTAGGTCCGGCCCGAGATGGCGATCCGGTCGACCAGCGGCGCCAGCGCCGCGATCGCATGCTCGATCAGCGGATGGCCGCCAACCAGCGCAAGCGCCTTGTCCGACCCGAAACGCCGTGCCGTGCCGCCGGCCAGGACGATGCCCAGGATCGGCATGGTTCAGCCCTGCTCCGGCGCGCGCAGGAAACTGTCGGGTCGCGCCAGCGATAGCAGCGTGACATTCGCCTCCGCCGCGCGGGACAGGGCGAGTGTGGTCGGGGCGGATATCGTCACCAGCGTGGCGCAACCCGCCATGGCGGCCTTCTCGACCAGCTCATAGGAGCAGCGCGATGACAGCAGGGCGAAGGTATCGCGCCAACCCCGGCGGTCCCGCGCCATCGCGCCGATCAGTTTGTCGAACGCATTGTGGCGGCCGACATCCTCGCGGGTGAAGAGGATCGCGCCGTCGCCGTCGCAGGCAAGGGCTCCATGGACCGCGCCCGTCTCCCGGTTGAGTCGTTGAGCCTCGCGCATCGCATCGAGCGCGCGGAAGACGGCAGCGGGCGCGATCGGTTCGGCGGCGGGCAGTATCGGCAGGGGGCGCATCGCCTGTTCCAGATTCTCGATCCCGCACAGCCCGCAGGACGATTCCGATATTCGGTGCCGTACGCGATCGATCACCCGCCCGGCGCGCGCCGAGGTCAGGGTGATGCGCACGATTTCGCCGCGTTCGGTCGAGTGGCAATCGACATCGACGATATCCCCGGGACCGTCGACCAGCCGTTCCGACGCGACAAAACCATAAGCGAAATCGACCAGGTCGGCCGGCGTCGCCATCATGACGGCATAGCCGAGGCCGTTGATCTCGATCGCGACGGGTGTCTCGACGGCGATGTTCCGGTCGATCCGCGCGCTGCCGCCGTCTCGCGCCACACGGTCGAGCGCATGACCATGATATCCGGCTTCACCCTGCATCGTCATGGCCGCTTTCGTTCACGGCGTTGAATTCGGTCGCCTCGCCCTTGGATACCGTCGCTCCGCGAACGCGCAAGATGGCAAGCGCCTGGACCATGCGGGGGAAGACGGTCGTCCGCGGAGCCGAGCGCATCGCCGCGAAACGAAATCCCCCGGTCCAGCGGCCGCTGGCTGCGGGAGATCGACTTGCCGAATGGCGAGCGATGGGGCTTGGACCGACCGCCGCCGGCCCGTGCCCTATTCGATCGCGCGTTTCGGATAGCAGGTCAGGCCGGTTCCTCGAAGTCGAGCGTCACCTCGTCGATCAGGAACTGGCTGCGCAAGGTCGCGGCCAGGATACGCGCGTCATGCGCATCCACGTCGGTCGCCTCGATCTGGATCCTTACCTGCCCGTCGGCGCGACGGACCAGAGCGAAACCGGGCACGAGCCCGCGCCGTGCGAACTGGCCGAAGACCCGCGGGATCAGCTCCGGATCGTCGGCACCCTGGAGCCTGTAGCGCGCCAGGGGCCGTCGAACCTCCGTCATGGAAGCGCCAATGCTGGTGCCCGGCCACGCGCGATGGTCGCCCGAGCGAGCCGGTCGGCCGCGACATTGACGGCGACGCCCGATTGTTCGGCTTCGGCCCAGACCTGATGCAGGCGGCCTGGGATCGCATCGATGCGGGCGGCGACCTCCTCTCTGTCCCAGCCGAGATATTCGGCGCAGACATTGATGATGCCGCCAGCATTAACGACGTAATCCGGCGCATAGAGCACGCCACGATCGGCGAGGGCCGCACCGTCCGCCTCATTCCCGAGCTGGTTGTTCGCGGCGCCGCAGATCACGGCGGCGCGCAGCTTCGGGATGGTCCGGGCATTGAGCACACCCCCCAGCGCGCAGGGCGCGAGGATGTCGCAGCGCGCCTCCAGCACGGCGCCGAGCGACGCGACCTCGGCGCCGGTCCGGGTCGCCACCGCCGCGACGACGGCGGATCGCGGTTCGGCGACGATCAGGCGCGCCCCGGCGTCGTGGAGCAGATAGGCGAGCGCCGCGCCGACCGAGCCCAGGCCCTGGATCGCGACGGTGCAATCGCCGATCGGCCGGCCAAGCCGATGCTCGGCCGCTGCCTGCATCGCGCGGAAGACTCCGAGTGCCGTCCAGGGCGAAGGATCGCCACCGGGCCGGGCGTCCTGCGGCGGCAGGCCTGCGACATGGCGCGTATGCCGTGCCACTTCGGCCATGTCGCCGACGGTGGTGCCGACATCCTCGGCGGTGACGTAACGACCCCCAAGCTCGTCAACCGCTTCGCCAAAGGCACGAAACAGGGCGGCGCGATCGAAATCTCCTTCAGGGCGGCGGAGTACTGTCTTGCCGCCGCCAAGCGGCAGCCCGGCAAGGGCATTCTTGTAGCTCATCCCCTCGGCGAGGCGCAGCGCGTCCTGCGTGGCGTGGTTGAGATCGGGATAGGTCCATAAGCGGCAACCGCCGGCGGCAGGGCCGAGCTGGGAGGAATGGAGGGCGATGACGCCGTCCAGACCGCTTGCTGGATCTTGCAGGCGAACGACTTGCTCAGGCGGATGCGCATCATGCGCACGGGAAAAGTCCATGGATGTATCTTTCGGAAAACACTGAATTATTGATTCGGCGTGGCGGATGCGTCCCGCGCCAGCGCCTCAGACCGATGGGATCAGATCGCGAGAATCTGCCCGGTCGTAATTCGGGTCCCGATAATAAGTCGGATCGAGGCGCAGGCGGGGACGCGGGGCATTCGGGCGTGCGAAGGCAGGGCGTACGCCGCTACGTTCTTCGTCACTGCCAACATGCCCTGCACGGTCCGGTGGATCCTCGATCGACGGTGCGATTCTTCATCGCTCCCGTCCTGATAGACGGACGAGCACGAAAAATCCGTAACTTTTTTGGACGACCGCGGTTCGTACCGCACCCTCTGGAGCCCTGTGGAGGAGAAACCTCCCCGCGGTCGAGCCATCCCGGGTCGACAGTCGCACGGCGGACCAGCCTGTCCGCGGGAGATCAATGCATGGCAGGAACCGTAACGCCGGTTCCTCGTTCGATCATCGCTGAGCGCAAGGAAAGGGGGCAGGTCATGTTGCGGTTTTTCCGATTCCTGCTGCCATATTTGGTTCGGGCATGCGGTTTCCGAGACATGTTTTTATCCGACGCTAACGGGAAAGGATCGCGATGAGCCTGCTTTCGAAGCTCTTTGGGCGGGGCACTGGCGATGCGACGCAGCCGCCGGCCCCGTTGAGCCGCGACCAATTCGCCGATCACTATGTGGCGATGCTGGCGGAGAAGGCTCCGGACCTGACGGTCGAGCGGGTCGATACCGGCATTCGCCTGACCTGGGCCGATGGCGGGACGATGACCCAGTTCCTGAACAACGCCTATGCGCAGTACAGGGGTGATCCGGATGCGCTCGATCCAGTGCTGGAGGCGCAGCTTGCCTCGGCGCGCGCCGCGGCCGAACCGCGGCGCCTCGATCTCGATCTGGTCATGCCTCTCATCAAATCGCGATCCTGGCTCGACACCGCGAGCGCCCAGGCTGGTCGCGAGGTGGATTTCGTGCTCCGTCCCTTCGTATCGGATCTGATCATCGTCTTCGCCCAGGACCTTGAAGCGAGCATTTCCTATGTGAAGGCGCCCGATCTGGAGGGAGTGTGCGACGAAGCCCAGCTCGTCGATCGGGCGATGTCGAATCTGGCGAAACGCGCATCCGGACTGGAGGCAGTCGGCGGCGAGGGCAGATATCGGATCGAGCTCGACGGCATTTTCGATGCGAGCCTGATCCTGCTTGCCACGGATTGGATCGCGCCGCTCGAACTGGAGGGCGATCCTGTCTTCGCCATACCGAGCCGCGACCGGCTGATGGTGTGCGGCGGCGCCAACGCACGGGCGGTGGCCGAGCTGGCCGAAATCGCCCCGCAGATCGCGGCTGGGGACGCCTATGACATATCCGGCGCGCTGCTGACCTTGAAGGACGGTACCCTGCAGTTGCTTTGACCGTGCGATGCCGACGCGGCGGCTGTCACACGGATACCCGGTGGGTTAACGCTCGGGGCCGTCCCCCATGTCATCCTGCCCGGACGGGCGGAGTTCGATTCCGGTCGATTGGAACCGCCCCCGGGGAAAGGCTGGCCGGATAGTCGGCACTTTGCGGAGGGCCTTTGATCAAGGGTTAAGTCCACCGGAAATATAACATGAATGGTGGTAAAATCTTCATGAACTACGACTCTGCATTCACGCTTTTGGAAATGTTCGAAGTTCCACTATAAATGGTTGCAACGCTTCTTTCTCGCATCTCGCTCCATGCTATTCAGTGCCGGTGTTGTGCCTCGTTTTCCTGTAAATCCCATTGTCTTCAGGGACATTGGTTTTGGACGGAAAGCCACTGGAGAAGTGAATGCGGCGGCCCTTCATCCATATCAACTTCGCAACCGAAGACGCCCGCAGCATATCCCAGCCGCAGGGACTCTCCGGGAACATCTCCTGCGGCGCGGACTGGCACAGGGTTCACGTCCTGCGGGAGCGCTATGATGCGATCGCGGTCGGCGGCAAGACATGGAACATCGACCGGCCACGCCTGACGGTTCGCCCCGAGAAGCTTGGGCGCGAGCCACGTCGTCAGCCCAACCGCGTGATCTTCGCCGGGTCGCAGCCCTGCGCGATGTCGCATCCCGGCGCGCTGGCCTTCGTCATCAGCTCGCACGATCATGTCGATCCGGGTGCTGTCGCGCTGCCGATGAGTGGCCATGACCTAAACGTGCCGCTGGCATCTCTTTACGAGCATGGCATCGAGAGCCTGCTGGTCGAAGGCGGACCCACCTTGTTGCGCTCTTTCTTCAGCCAGGGCCTTGCCGACTGCGTCACGATCTATGTGCGCGCACGCACGGCCGAAGGGGCCGATCGGGGTGCCCGCGATACGCTTGGCGCCTTGCCCGTCGAATTCCGGGCGAGTGCGTTCGGAGAAGGCTTCCTGCTCGAGTCCGGCTCGGCAGAGGTCGCAGTCGCTGCGGGCGCGGCGCGGTGACTCAAGCCGTGGCCCGATTCGTCATCTTCGCTGCGCCACGAACGGGCAGCAACCTGCTGTGCAGCCTGCTCGATGCTCATCCCCACATCCTGTGCCATCACGGCCTGTTCAATCCGGACGGAATCCATTGGGCGCGCGGGTGGCGGAGTAAGGAAGGTCTGCCCGGCAGCCTGGCCGAACGGGATTGTGACCCCGCCGCCTTTCTCGACGCGGTCTGGGCAGCGGATGGCGGTGCCCGGGCAATCGGCTTCAAGATGAACCGGGATGAGAGCGAGCATGCAATGAGCGCCCTGCTTGGCGATGCCGGCGTGCGCAAGATCCTGCTCCGGCGCCGCAATCAGGTGCGGACCTATGTGTCGGAGGAGATCGCCCTCGCTACCGGCGTGTGGGAGAGTTTCGACACGCCGGCCGATCTGGCGATGCCCCTGGTTCGCATAGAACCCGCTGAGCTGATGCGGCACGGTGCTCTCAACGCTGCCTATTATGCGCGGATCGAGGGCAGCCTGCGCACGACGGGGCAATCCTGGTTCGACACCTGTTATGAGGCGCTGGCCGATCCCGACGAGGTGGCCGCGATCCTCTCCTTTCTCGGCATCGAGACTCAGGGGCCGCTACCCGCCGCGAGCCACAAGCGCGGCCCGACCGATCTCGGCGCGGTGGTGGAGAATTTCGACGAGCTTGCCGCCGCCCTGCGCGGCACTCCGCTGCTCGACGACCTTTATCGCCGGGACGTCCCCGAACTCCGTTGCCACGAATTCACGTCCTAGGAGCGCCCCGGATGCTCAACGCCCCTCTTTCCGCTATCGCGGCCGACAGCTTCACCCGCCATCGCGGGCCGGTCACCTCGGTCGCTGCCATTCCCGACCGGGCCGCTGCGGTTGCCGTCGCCTATGACGGAGCGGTGTCGCTGTTCGATCTGGAAGCCGGCACTGTCGAGCTGCTCGGCTATCACCGGCATCTCGCCAACCATGTCACGGTGAGCGAGGACGGGATATGGGCTGCGTCCTCCTCGTCCGATTACGACATCCACATCTGGAACCTGCGCGACCGGAAGCTGGCGCTTGTCCTCCGCGGGCATAGCGACGACGTCGAAGGCTTCGCCTTTGTCGATGCGTCGACCGGCGTCTCCGCGTCGCGCGACCGGCGGATCATCGTGTGGGATCTCGCCACCGGCGCGATCCGTCGGACGATCGAGGGGCACGAGAAGGATGTGCTGTCGGTCGCCTGCCGCGACGGGCTGATCTACTCGTCCGGCGACGACATGACCCTGCGGCAATGGGACATCGCCACGGGTGCGTTGCTCCGCACCTGGGGGCCGTTCGAAACCGAAACCGACACCTGCGCCATCGACATGCAGAACAACCGGGTGGTGCTGGGCTGCGACGACGGCATCATCCGCGTCTTCGACAGTCGTGACGGCACGGCGCTGGCCTCGATCGAGGCACATGGATCCGGGATCAAGAAGGTCGCCGTCTCGCCGGTCAATGGCGACATCCTGTCCTGCGCCTATGATCAGCGGATCACGATCTGGGATGCGTCGTCCTACACGCCCAAGGTCGATCTGGAAAATCACGCGTCGAAATGGGAGCGCTCTTTCGGCTGGTCGCCTGATGGCGCGACGATCCTGGCCGGCACCTTCGACGGCACCGTCGTGCAATGGGATACCGCATCGGGCGAGATCCTTCGGGAGGTCGGCGGAGCGCCGGGCGACCAGGGCAATGCCTGTTTCAACGAAGCCGCAGGGGCCGCTGACGGCAGCGTTGCGCTGGTTGCCGACGACGGCATGGTGCGGCTGATCCGGCTGACCGGTCAGGAAGCCGCCCTGACCGCGCGCACCGCGCCGCCGGGCGGCCGCCGGCTGATGAATGCGGTGACACGCGATCCCAAGGCAGATCGCGTGATCGCCGGATCGCACGATCACAAGCTGCACATCTTCGACGGCGCCGGGCTGGAAAGTGTGGCGGCGGTGGCGCTGGGGCAGGGGCCGATCAACTCGATCCGGGTTGCGCAGTGCGCCGGGCACGAGGGCGCGCTGTTCGCGGCCTGCTATAGCGGTGCGATCGTCCGCGTTTCGCCTGACGGAATGGTGGTGCGGGCGCATGCCCTGCATGATGGCGCGGTGAAGGCGCTGCGCCTGCATCCCAGCCAGCCGCTCGGCGTCAGTTGCAGCGCCGATGGCGGGCTCCTGTCCTGGACGCTCGACGGCGAAATAGTACGGCATTTCCCCGGGCACACGGCGATCGTCGACGATGTCGATCTTTCTCCGGCAGGCGACCGCATTGCCAGCGCTTCGCGCGATTTTACGCTGAACGTCTATGACGTGGCGGATGGTCGGCTGACCCATTCGATCGAGCTTGGCCGGCGTTCCCCCAAATCGCTTTGCTTCTGGGATGCGGATACCGTGATCGTCGGCGATTATTGGGGCGCGCTGATCAAGGCCGATCTGAGCACCGGCCGCGTTACCCGGCGGACGATCGCCGCCAATGGCATCAGTTCGCTGTCGCACGGTGGCGATGAGCTGATCGCCTCCTCCTATGACGGCGGGGTCTATCTCGTTTCGGTCTTCGATCTCTCCGTGCGCAATGTCTATCGCGCGATGACCCAGCGGGTCGGCGCCCCCTGATCCAGCAGCAATTGCCCCATGTTGTGAGCGTTCCGGACTTTCATCGATCTTGAAGGAGCATTCGAAATGACACCGAGCAGATGGCTATTGTCGGCGTGTCTATTCCTGTTTGTGGGCGTCGCTGCCAAAAGCTCAGTCCAGTCCCAGGCGCCCGCCGGGCCGGCGCCGCTCTGCGCGGTGACCAGCGCTGAATTCGCGACCTGGAAGGTCGGCAGCAATTTCGCGCCGCCTGACAGCGCCAGCTTCGATCCGTCGTCAGACTGCAAATTCTACAAATGGTCGTCGCAGATGTTCCTGTGGCTGACGACCAAGGATACCCGCGGCAACCTGCTGATGTTCTCGCCGAAATTCGACAATGCGGTCGAGGACACCAGCACCGGCGCCTTCCAGCTGGTCAACAGCACCGGCGTCGATGCTCAGGGCAAGGCCAATGTGTCGTTCAGGGTGCGGGTCAACAAGCCCAAGGTGCTGCTGCTGAAATCGGCCAACAGCACCAACAGTGTCGCCGCCGGTCCGGCGGGTGACACCGACTCTACCGGCCAGGCGGGCGGTGGCGTGCTGATCGTCAACGGCAAGCCGGTCGCCGTACCCGGGAAAACGGGCCTCTCGACCTATCCGGTCGTTTATTACGCGATCCAGGAGAATGACGTCTTCACCGCGCTCAAGGAGCATTGGCGCAAGGTGCCCTATTATAATGCGGGCCCGAACAAGACCAATTTCCCGATCACGCTCGACCAGGCGAAGCAGATTCAGACCGCGTCGGGCAAGACTCTGCCGAACCTGAGCCAGCTCGCGGTCGAGGTGAAGAGCGCCTGGGTCGATACGGCTTATCTAACCCCGGCGCAGACAAGCAGCCTCGTCACGATCAAATCGGATGTCCCGGCCTTTTCGCAGGCGCTGAACAGCAAGGGGCAGTTGGTGCTGAGCTGGGACGGCACGACCATGGTCACCCGCACATTGGCGATGGTCGGCATGCATGTCGTCGGATCGGTCAACAACCACCCGGAGATGGTCTGGGCGACGTTCGAATCGAACTTCAACAGCCCGGATTCGACCTATTCCTATCTCAACCAGAATTACGATCCGGTGGCCAAGGCGTGCAAGGCGGGCACTACCTGCCTCAACACCGTTACCTTCAGCACGACGAGCAGCCAGCCATCGATCTTCTATAACGGGACGAAGGGTGCCTCCACCGCACCTGACGTGATCGTCGAGACGGCATCGTCTGGTAACGACAGTAGCATCGTCGCATCATCCGGAATGCTGACCGCAACCAGCGTGGCGCGCCTCAATCCATGGGGAAGCCAGCAGCCGACGACGCCGACGCCGACCGACCCGGCGGTGCTCAACAACACGCTGCTCGTATCGCTGATGCAGTCGCTTCAGCCGAAGCTGGCTGCGTCGGGCACCACCGGCAAGGCGCTGGCCAATTATTTCCTGGTCGGGGCGATCTGGAGCAACCGCATCATCCCGCCTCAGCCGGGGTACCAGCTGATCGGGTCGCAGTTCGTCGCGAACACCACCATGGAAACCTTCCAGCAGGTGCGGCCGGGCAATCCCGACCCGGGGGCGACGGCAAGCAACTGCTTCAGCTGCCATAACGACGCCGACGGTACGCAGGGCACCAGTATCAGCCACGTCTTCCCCAACACGGTTGTCTTCCGCTGATCCTCGCCTGAACCTGCCCCGCCGCGAACCCGGTTCGCGGCGGGGTTTTTATCGGATCAGAACCTGATCGACTGACGGTGGAACGCGCGGGCGAGCAGGGGATCGCCGCCATGCGCGAAATAGCGGTCGCGATAATCCCGCGCCGTGATCGCATTGACGCTGCTGTTGCTATGGTCGGAGCCGTAAAGGAAGATACCCGGTGCTGCTTCGGCGAGGCGGACGATCCAGTCCTCATAGATCCGGCGCTTTTCCTCCAGGCTGTAATGGGTCGCGCTGAAGATGGTGCAGAAGGCATTGCTCCACCAGATCAGCGCGCCGGGCTCGTTCCTGACCCGTGCAAGCAGGGGATCGGCCTCGAGAATGTTGCAGAGAAGATAGTCGCGCTGCAGCCCGCGGAACTGGCGCCAATGATCCTCGAAGCTTTCAGCGCCGCCCCAACGGGTCAGCTCGGCCGTCCACAGGCGCTTGAGCTCGGTCCAATCCATGTTGTCGGGCGAGGCGCCGGGCCAGAGATAATAATGGGCGCCTTCCTGCTGTTCGAACAGACGGCGCAGGAAATTCGGATAGTCGCGCCCGTCCCATTCGCCGTCCAACCGGCGGCGGAAATCCAGCGCCTTGGTGCTGTAGTCGAAGAACAGGACCCGGCTGTCCGCGTCGATCCCGTGAGTGGCCAGAATGCGGTTCGGCTTCAGCCCGGCCGCAACGCAATAAAGAGTGGAAACGGGTGCGGTGAAGCCGGGCGGCGGTTCGGCGACATCGTCATAGGATTCATAATTCAGCACGAACACGCCGCGACCGGCCTTTTCCGACATCTCGTCGAGAAAGCCGAGAAAACCGGCCGCGGCGCTGAGGTCCGGCCGCAGATCGATCAGATGCCCTTCCAGCTCGGGCCCGAAAGGAAGTGGTGGTGCGGCGCCAGGGCCGGGCTCCCCCTTTTGCGTCCAGGCGATCAGGTCGACCAGCAGGCAGCGGTCCGGAATGCCGGCAAAAATGAAATCGCGGCCGCTGGTCCAGCCGTGCAACGCGTCGAAGAAGCTGCGCGCCTTGCCGCCGTTCGGGCCGGCATGTTCGGCAACGACATGGCCATAGCCCTGGACGAGGCAATAGCGCGTTCCGGCCGAGCGCGCACGCGTAAGCAGGCGGTGCAGATCGGCATCCTCGACGATCTCGCCGAAATAATGCCAGCGCAGCCATGACACGGTTAGGTCGCGCGCGCGGCCGGCCGAGGTGCCGGCGCCCGCGGTTTCTGGCGAACCGAGCAATCCGCAGATCAGGTCGCGCACATGTCTCTCCCCCGGTGATCGATGCCGAACTGTACCGGGCGGATCACAGGAGGCGCATAGCGGATGCCCCCATTTTGACAGCTACTCGGCTTGACCATGGGGCGTGCCGGGCACCTAGTGCCCGCAATGGGCGCGACCATATTCCTGCTGCAGGATGCCGTGTATTTTCCGTCCTATGGCGGGGGCAACAAGGCAAACCGGCTCTTGCTGGCCGAGCTGGCAGCGCGCGGGTTCGATTGCCACGCGGTGTCGCGCACGCCAGGTGAACGCCGGGTTCTGGCCGATCGCTTCAGCGCGACGGCGCTGGCGGCACAGGGCATCTCGGTCGAGGCCGGCGAGGGCGGCATGTCCTATCGCCATGAAGGCGTGCGGGTAGAGGCGCTCGATCTCGACGGCCCCGAGGCACGCGAGCGGATCGAAAGACTCATTGCCGAGATCGAGCCCGACTGGATCCTCGTCTCCGACGATCGTCCCGCGATGTTGCTCGATGTCGCCCTGAGCTGCGCGCCGGACAGGGTGGTGGCACTGGTCCATACCCATTTCCATCTGCCCTTCGGCCCCGAGGCCGAGAGGCATGATCCGGTCCAGCATGAAAGGTTGCGACGTGCCCGGGGCGTGGTTGCGGTCAGCGAGCACAGCCGGGTCTATCTCCGCGAATTCGGTGGCCTGGACTCGGTCAGGCTGCACTTTCCGGTGTTCGGCAAAGGGCCGTTCGAGGCGCACGACGACCCTGACTCCGGCTATGTGACGATGATCAATCCCTGCCTCGTCAAAGGGCTGCCGATCTTCCTCGAACTGGCGAGGGTGTTTGCCGATACACCCTTCGCCGCCGTGCCGACCTGGGGTGGCGACGCGGCCGTGCGGGAACAACTCTCTCGCCTGCCGAACGTGACGATAGTCGAACCGGCCGACGATATCGGCATCGTCCTTCGCGACACGCGGATCCTGGTGGCGCCATCGCTGGTTCCGGAGACGTTCGGGTACGTCGCGATCGACGCAATGCTGCGCAGCATTCCGGTTCTGGCCGGCAATCTCGGCGGCCAGCCCGAGGCGAAGCTCGGGGTGGATTTTATCCTGCCGGTGGCCCCCGCAAAACGGACGGAGAAGGGGCATGTCGCGCCGCCACAAGATGTCGCGCCGTGGCAGGCGGCGCTGCATGGCCTGCTGACGGATGCAGGGGCGTACCGGCGTTGCGCGGCCGCGTCTCGCGAAGCGGCGCGGCGCTTCCTTCCCGACACCGATGCCGGCCATTTCGCGCGCTATCTGGAATCGCTCTAACGTCCCGTCTCGTGAAGCTCTGCCTCGAGCTCGGTTCCCCGTAACGCCTCGCTGAGCGCATCATAGTTCGATATGGTTTCCCGCAGGACGGCCGGGGTCAGTTTCCAGGTCTGGCCCTCCGGCTGGGCGGGTCGGCCTTTGGCGCCGATAAAAGATAGAGCGGGTTCGATTCCGTTCGGCCCGAACAGATCCTCGTACCAGAGCAGTGCGTGGTCCTGGCCCGTCTCGCGGAGGGTTTGCTCGGTTTCCGCATAGAAGCGTTGGTGAAGGGCGATATTCTCCAGCAGTGCCGCATGATCGACATGCACCCGGGGCCGCGGTGCGGGGGCGCCGCGATCGTCATAGACTACCCATTCCCCGGTTTGCCGCGCGAGCAGCAGCGATACGAAGCTTTTCACCCGGTTGCGCCTTTTCAGGATGATCTTGCGCACCGACAGGTCGGGCAGCAAGGCGCGATAAGCCGGCTCATGCTGCCACAGGCACATCTTGAACCCCACCGCGGCCCGGCCGAGGTTGGTGGACCACACCCGGTTGAGAAACTCGACCGGATCGCGTTGCCGTTCCTCCATGCTGCCCAGCCTGAAATCGGTATCCTGAAGGTGCCGCGCCACGCCGATCACATGCGGATTGAAGATTTCGTGGTGGCACAGGATGTCCGGATGAGAATTCAGCACCGTGCACAGGAAATTGCTGCCGGTTCTGGTTGCATTCAAGATGATGAATCGAACCGCTTTCGGTGGTTTCGTCATCTTTCACTCCAGCGAGGACTGCGCCAACAAGGCAGGAACTGTTCGGGCGGCAAGTGTAGCCCCGCTCGCGGCATCGGAGAAAGGGCCTTCTTCCTCTCATGACGACTGACGAGCATTATGCAGCGGCGAGCGTGTGGGATACGCGTTTCCGGTCGATCCTCGCCGCCGGCGAACCCGACCGGTCGAGTCAATGGATGGAGCCGTTCCTGCCGCTGCTGAACGAGCGGGGCTGTCGCCGCATCTTCGATCTCGGATGCGGCACCGGCTATGACGCGCTGGCGCTCGCGCGGCGAGGATTTCAGGCCGAGGGCATGGATTTCGCCCAGGTCGCGATCGATCAGGCGCGGCGGCTCGCCGATGACGAAGGCCTGGCGGTCGAGTTCAGGCAAGGCGATGTCGGGGTGCCGCTGCCGTTTGAAGACGGGGCTTTCGACGCGGTGGTCAGCAATCTGGTGCTGCATTCGTTCGACGATATTGCCCTCAGGCGTATCGTCGGCGAGGTCCATCGCTGCCTGGGACCGCGCGGGCTCTTTCTCTTCCACGCGAATTCGATGGAGGATCTGGAGCGGCGGCTCGCGTTTCAGCCGCCCGAGCGTCGGCTGGGTCCTCGATCCTATGTGCTGTCCGGCGGCCAGACGATGCACTTCTTCAGTCGTGACTATTGCGAAGAGCTGTTCGCCGGCTGGAAGCAACTCATCCTCGAGCCGGTGACGAGCTTCGATCCAGAGGGCAACCTGATCAAGCAGGTGTGGCGCGGGGCCTTCCAGAAACCGTGATGCTGCGCACCGTCGCCATCGTCGATCCTTATGATGCCGGCGCTTTGCTGGCGCCGACCTTTGCCGGGCATGGCGTGGCTACGGTGATGGTAGGGAGCACGGCCGAGGTGCCGCAGGAAGCGGTCGCATCCTTTGACCCGACCGCCTTTGTGCATCTGCTGCCCTGGTCCGGCATGTTCGAAGACATGGTCCGGGCGCTGAAGGAGCGCGCCGTCGAGCACGTGATCGCCGGATCGGAACGTGGGGTGACCCTGGCCGATCGGCTCGGGGAGGCGCTGGGTGTTCCTGGGAACGGCACGCGCCTCAGCGAGGCACGACGCGATAAGGCCCGCATGATCGAACAGGTCGGCCGGCACGGTATCAGGGTGCCGCGGCAGATCGAGTCCGACAATCTCTACGATATCATGGCCTGGATCGATGAGGATGGACATTGGCCCGCCGTGCTGAAGCCGCGTCGGGCGAAGGGATCGGACGGTGTATATCTGTGCTCGTCGCGGGAAGAGGTGTCGCGCGCGTTTCATGCGGTCCATGGCCATGTCGATCGGCTTGGCTTCCGCAACGAGACGGTGCTGGTGCAGGAATTCCTGGCCGGGCGGGAATATGTCGTCGATACGGTCAGTGTTGGCGGGCGCCATCGCCTCGCCGCCCTATGGGCCTATGGCAAGCCGATGCCCGGCTTCAATACGGTCGGCCTGTTGTCTACCAAGGAATTGCTGCGGCCGGACGGTGCCCTGGCCGATATGCTCTTTGCCTTTGCGATACGGGTGCTCGATGCGCTGGAGATCCGCCACGGCGCGGGACATTGCGAGGTGATCGTCGACGGGGATGGCCCGGTGCTGGTGGAGATCGGGGCACGGCTGCATGGCGGCCCGCCGGCCCATCTGATGTGCCGGGCGGCCACCGGGACGAGCCAACTCGATCTGCTCGTGCAATCCTGTCTCGATCCGGCCGGTTTCGTCGACGGCGTGTCGCGGCGCTACGACTTGGGGCGTGCCACGGCGATGGCGCTGCTGCGCACCGACGCGCTCAGGGGGCAGATCGAGAAGCTTCCTTCCGCCCAGCGGGTCGTCTGGAATGCTTCGGCCGGTGAGCCTCAGCCGCCGGTGGCGGGGGTCGCAACCTTGATCCATGAGGACCCGGGCGTCGTCGAGGCCGATCTCGAGATCGTCACGGGGGGCATCAGTTGCGCGTTGCTCGACAGCCGCGATGCGGTCGGGGCCGTGGCATCGGAATGGCACGCGCTGCTTGGGCGCTCCCGCTGCAACCGCGCTTTTAGCGGACCGACCTGGTATCTGGCGGCGCTCGATGCCTGGCCCGGGCAAATGCCATGCGTGATCGCCGCGCGCCGGGCCGGGAGCCTTGTCGGCATCTTTCCCCTGATATGGCATCTGCAGGAAGAAGCTGCCCGCTTCGCCACCCTGTTGAGTGACTATAACGATCTGGTCGTAGCGGACGGTGATGTCGCCGCGGCGCGGCGGCTCATGATCTTTGCGCGGAGCCGCTTTCCGCGCCTCGACATGACCTGCATCCGCGCCGATTCCAACTGCGCGCTGGCCGGGGCAGATGTGCCGGTGCTGGTGGAGAAGAAATTCATCTGCCCGATCGCCGATCTTTCCGCCGGTTATGAAGGCTGGTTCGCCGCGCGAAGCCCGGGCTTTCAGCGAGAACTGGCGCTCGTTATACGCCGCGCGGCGCGACATGGCGTCGTCGCCCGTCGACTCGATCCCGAATGCGATGCTGCGATCGATCCGGCCGCCTTTTTCCTCGACATGCAGCGTGCCCGTTTCGGCGACCGCAGCCTGTTTTTGCGCGACCCGGCAGCGCGGGCCTTCGTTACCGCGGCGCTCCCGGAATTGTGGCGCGAGGGCGGTGCGCCGCTGTTTGGCCTCTGGGCCGGGAACCGGCTGATCGGACTGAACATCTGCATGCGGGGTGCCGACAGCCTCGGAAACTGGAATGCCGGGTTCCTCGCAGAGTTCGCGACCTTCTCGCCCGGCATGCTGATGGCAGATGCCGCCGTGCGGGAGGCCTGCGCGCTTGGGATGGCCGAGTTCGACTATCTTCGCGGGGTCGAGACCTACAAGCTGCGCTGGTGCTCCGGGCAGCGTGAGATCGGGCGGCTGGTATGACCGGGAGGCCCTTGCCGCCCGATCCCTGGTCGATCGGGTTATATGCCGGCCCCGATCCGCTGCATCTCGCCCCGCCGCGCGACATCGCCAATCCGATCATGACGCGCGAGCAAGTGACCGATGTGCCGGCCGCCTTCGTCGCCGATCCGTTCCTGCTGCCATATCGGGGCGAATGGCATCTGTTCTTCGAGGTGCTGAATCATGACCGGCAGACCGGGGAGATCGGATGGGCGAGCAGCCCGGATATGGTTGCCTGGTCCTATCGCGGGATCGTGCTGAGCGAGCCGTTCCATCTGTCTTATCCCCATGTGTTCGAGCATGAGGATGGCGTCTTCATGGTGCCGGAGACGCTGGGCGCGGGCGCCGTGCGCCTTTACCGCGCCGATCCGTTCCCGACCCGCTGGGTGCCGGCCGCCGACCTGATTCCGGGCCGGCTGGCCGATCCGTCCCTGTTCCGTTTCGAAGATCGCTGGTGGATGTTTGTCTGTCCGGCACCGTCGAGCCACGACACGCTCGCCTTGTTCCATGCGGAAACGCTCCAGGGGGCGTGGCACGAGCATCCGGCCAGTCCCTTGATCGTGGGCGACAGGAGCAGGGCGCGGCCTGGCGGGCGGGTCGTCGCCTGGGACGGGCGTTTGTATCGGTTCGCGCAGGATTGCGGTCGCCGCTATGGCGGTGGCGTCCGCGCGTTCGAGATCACCTGTCTGACGCCTGATCGATATGCCGAGCGGGAATGTGCCGAAAGCCCGATTCTCGGCCCGGTGGGCGCGGGCTGGAACGGCAAGGGCATGCACCATGTCGATGCCTGGCCGATCGCACCGGGCTGCTGGGTCGCCGCGGTCGACGGAATCCGGATCAAATAATTCTCGATCTGGTTGCCGGCCTGGAAAGGTTTTTCATCCGCACTATAGCCATTGTGGCCTCTTCTTTCATTGCTGGTGGTCGCGCCCAGTCATAAAGTCTCGTCATCAGGATATTCAAAGAATTTTAGGGTGCTTATCGATCTCTCTCAATAGGGGGTTGTCATGAAGACGATTACTTTGCTCCTGTGCGCGGGGTCGCTGGCGGCTGCCGCTGCCATGGCCCAGACTTCGTCGCCCGTACCTGCAGCATCGCCCGCGCCGCCGCCTTTCGGCCCCGTGGTCGGGCCCGGCCGGCCGCTCCAGACATCCGACATGACCAATCCCAATCCGCTGATCCCGGCCGATATCTATCGTAACGGCGCTGTCGCGCATCAGGATCTGGCGACCTTTGCCTGGCTCGAATTCATCTCGGCAGTCGCGCCCAATGCGGCCGGCAGCCGGGGCGTGCCCGGCGGCAGCTTCGCCGCCTCCGGCAATGCCAATGCCGGGCCGCTGGTCTGGGAAACCTATCAGCACCGCACCGAGCTGTTCCCCTGCAACGTCAACGGAACGTCCTCGACGCCGACCCCGCCCCAGCCTTGGGGAGCAGCGCCTACATATGTGACCACCGTTTCCGGCTCGAACCCGCAGCTTTGCAGCAGCATCACCCTTCCCGGCGGCGGGCCGCTCCCCTTCAACAATCTGGATGAGGCCAACCAGATCGGTCAAAACACGCTGTTCTTCCCGACCACGCCGGGCAATCCCCAGCCGGCGACCGACCCGCAGGTGTTGTTCGAGGCCAAGGTCAACCAGTATGAATCCAATTATGTGAACGCGAATTATGCGAGCTTCATTCCGAAGTTCGGCCCGTTCCATCTTTCACCAGGCATCACGCTGCCGACCACGACGGTTGAGGTGAAGGCGGCGTGGCGCCCACTCTCGTCGATCCCGTCCAGCCAGCGCTATCGTTATCATGTCTCGAACGTGCTCACTTATAGTGGCGCCGATTCGAGCCCCGTGACGAGGGTGGTGCCCTATGCGCTGATCGCGCTGCACATCATCCACAAGACGCCGAACTATCCGGCGTTCATCTTCGCGACGTTCGAACAGGTCGATGATTTCCGGAACCAGGTCACGGGCCAGCCTAGCGGCGTCTATTATGTTCCGGCCTATGGATCCATCGGCTACACCACCCCCGCCACCACGACCTTCCCGCCCAGCGGCAAAACGGTGCAGAATCCGAATATCGGGTTCAACGTGAACGCGCCGAGGGCGCAGCCCTATGGCACAAATGGCGTTGCCCTGCCGCTCGGCAATGTCAGCAGCATAGCCGGCGCGAAGGTGCTGAAGAATGGCGCGGTGGCAGTTCCAGTCACCTCTCCGGTCCCGACGGTGCCCGAGGTTACGAACGTAAACAGCCAGGCGCTTGCCGCGATGCGGAAGATCCCTGGCTTTGGCCAGAATTTCGTCTGGCAATATTATAAGCTGGCTGGGGTCCAGGCGATTCCTACCAACAATGAAAACACCAGGGATTTCTACCTGGCCAATATCGTGGTCGAGAGCAGCCAGCCGGGTATTCAGCTTTTCCGGGGCTTCCCGCCGATCACCAATGGTGTGCTGACCAACATCCGCAACCAGACCAACGTCATCGATTATCACAACAACCCCGGAAGCCTGACGTCGAGCGGTGGTTGCCAGGGGTGCCATGGCATCGCCCAGACTCAGAATGGGTTCGACTTCAGCTTCCTGTTCTTCGGCGTGGCGGGCGGGGGATTCTCGCCCGAGACTGTCGGCCTGCCAACGCCGCAGGTCGCCCAGGCCCGGCTGGCGAACAAGAAATATTTCAACAAATAGCGAACCATTGGAAATGGGAGGCTGCAGATCATATCCGCCGCCTCCCAACAGGGCCAATGCCTGCCCAGCATGGGGTTAGGTCGCCCATCTGGCCAGCTTTCCCCACGTCGGCTCAGGCCTAGCCGGCGCTTGCGACATGGCCATCGCAACATGGCAGGCAGTTCGCGGTGACGACGTCGAGCGTAGGACAGGGGCGAGCATGCCGACGCGAAGCCCGCCGCTGAATGGCCGCTCCGCATTTTCGAGGCTCTGTTCCGCTCCCAGCGCTACATCGTTCTTTCTCCGCAACCATCGCGCTCATCCGGGGCTGTCATTGTGATTCGCCCCGCCGCGCCGTGCGCGCGCATGCCGAACCTGCCGGATTGTCAGTGCCCGGAGAGGAGAGGGGACTGGAATTCGTCCTGCCGGACCCAATGTACGGAGCAGCCACGGCGTTCCGGCGCTGTTCAGGCGCGAACCTCTTTGATTGCGTCTGCGGTCGCTTCGACTAGGAAGGGCGCCGAAGGAGATCCGGTTTTAGCATGAATCCTGATTTCAAGACCCCGTTGCTGGACACGGTACGCACGCCCGCGGATTTGCGGGCCCTTCCTCCGACGAGGCTTCGCCAACTTGCCGACGAGTTGCGTGCCGAGACGATTGCGGCGGTGGGGGTGACGGGTGGTCACCTTGGGTCGGGGCTTGGCGTGGTCGAGCTGACGACGGCGATCCATTATGTGTTCGACACGCCGCGCGACCGGCTGATCTGGGATGTCGGGCATCAATGCTATCCGCACAAGATCCTGACCGGGCGCCGGGACCGGATCAGGACGCTGCGCATGGGTGGGGGCCTAAGCGGTTTTACCAAGCGCAGCGAGAGCGAGTATGACCCGTTCGGGGCGGCGCATTCGTCGACCTCGATCTCATCGGCGCTGGGCTTTGCGATCGCCAACAAGATCAAGGACGAGCCGGGCAAGGCGATCGCGGTGATCGGCGACGGCGCGATGAGCGCAGGCATGGCCTATGAGGCGATGAACAATGCCGAGGCCGCCGGCAACCGGCTGGTGGTGATCCTGAACGACAACGACATGTCGATCGCGCCGCCGGTGGGGGGGCTGTCGGCCTATCTGTCGCGGATCGTGTCGAGCCGCGAGTTCCTGAGCCTGCGCGATCTGGCGCGCCGGCTGGCGCGCAAGCTGCCGCGGCCGCTTCATTCGGCGGCGAAGAAGACCGACGAGTTCGCGCGCGGCATGGCGATGGGCGGCACCTTGTTCGAGGAGCTGGGCTTTTATTATGTGGGGCCGGTCGACGGCCATAATCTCGACCAGCTGATCCCGGTGCTCGAGAATGTGCGCGATGCCGATCACGGGCCGATCCTGGTCCATGTCGTGACCAAGAAGGGCAAGGGCTATGCCCCTGCCGAGGCGGCGGCGGACAAATATCACGGGGTGCAGCGGTTCGACGTGATCACCGGTGCCCAGGCCAAGGCGCCGCCGGGACCGCCTGCGTACCAGAATGTGTTCGGTGAAGCGCTGGTGAAGGAAGCGGCGACCGACCGCCGGATCTGCGCGATCACCGCAGCGATGCCGTCGGGCACGGGCCTCGACAAGTTCGCGAGCGCCTATCCCGACCGGTTCTTCGACGTGGGCATTGCCGAGCAGCATGCGGTGACGTTTGCAGCCGGGCTTGCCGCCCAGGGCATGCGGCCGTTCTGCGCGATCTACTCGACCTTCCTGCAGCGCGCCTATGACCAGGTCGTGCATGACGTGGCGATCCAGAACCTGCCGGTCCGCTTTGCGATCGACCGGGCCGGGCTGGTAGGCGCGGACGGTGCGACCCATGCCGGCAGCTTCGACGTGACCTATCTCGCGACGCTTCCCAACTTCGTGGTGATGGCGGCGGCCGACGAGGCGGAGCTGGTCCATATGACCCACACCTGTGTCGAGCATGACTCAGGTCCGATCGCGGTGCGGTATCCGCGCGGCAACGGGACGGGGGTTGCTCTGCCCGAGACACCGCTGCTGCTGGAGATCGGCAAGGGCCGGATCATGCGCGAGGGCAAGAAGGTGGCGATCCTCTCGCTGGGCACGCGGCTGGGCGAGGCGCTGAAGGCGGCCGATGCGCTGGATGCGCGGGGTCTGTCGACCACGGTCGCCGACCTGCGGTTCGCCAAGCCGCTGGACGAGGCCCTGATCCGCAAGCTGCTGACCACGCATGAGGTCGCGGTGACGATCGAGGAAGGCTCGGTCGGCGGCCTCGGCGCGCATGTGCTGACGCTTGCGAGCGACACGGGGCTGGTCGATGCGGGCCTCAAGATCCGCACCATGCGCCTGCCCGACACGTTCCAGGATCAGGACAAGCCCGAGAAGCAATATGCCGAGGCTGGTCTCGATGCCGATGCCATCGTCGACACCGTGCTCAAGGCACTCCGCCATAACTCGGGTGGCGTCGTCGAGGAGGCGAGGCGCGATGTCGTTTAAGCGGACACGAGCCTCGTTCGCCCTTCTGATCGGGTTCGGCGTCGCTGCGGCGGCGCCGGCACCTAACGGTACGCTGACGATCCGGATCGACAATGTCCGCAATTCGGCCGGTGTGGTCCATGTCGACATCTGCCCGCAGGCGCAGTTCCTGAAGGACGATTGTCCCTATGTCGGGGATTCTCCGGCCCATGCCGGTGTCACCATCGTCACTGTCCACGGCCTGCCTGCCGGGCGTTATGCGGCACAGGTGTTCCATGACGAGAACCGTAACAAGAAGGTCGATCGTGCGCTGTTCGGTATTCCGAAGGAAGGCGTCGGCTTTTCGAACGATGCCCGGATCAGCCTCGGGCCGCCGAAATGGGCCGATGCGGTGTTCGCCTTTAACGGGCAGGAGCAGGCGATCGGGCTGAAGATGCGTTATTTCCTTGGGGCTTCCGGGCCGGCAAAGGCACGCTGACGGCATGAGATCACCGATTCCCGCGTTGGTGACGGCGAGCGTTCGCCGGCCCTGGCTGACGCTTATCCTCTCGCTGGTCCTGGCCGGCGTGTCGCTGTTCTTCACGGCGGCGCGGTTCGACATGACGACCGATACGGCGGCGTTGATCTCGCCCGATATCGACTGGCGCAGGCAGGAAAGAGCGATGGAAGCCGCCTTTCCCCAGTTGCGCGACGTGATGGTCGTGGTGATCGATGGCCAGACGCCTGAACTGGCCGAGGATGCTGCGGCGAAGCTGACCGTTCAATTGGGCGAGGACAAGGCGCATTTCAAATTGGTGCGGCGGCCAGATGGGGGTGAGTTCTTCGCCCGCGAAGGGCTGTTGTTCGGATCGCGCGAGGATGTCCGCAAGGCGACCGCGGCGCTGATCGAGGCGCAACCGATGCTCGGGCCGCTCGCCGCCGATCCGTCGCTTCGCGGCGTGAGCGGCGCGTTGTCGACGATGCTCGACGGGGTCGAGGCGAAGGCGGCGACGCTCGACCAGATCGACCGGCCGATGCGGGCGTTGGCCGAGGCGACCGAGCGGTCGCTGGCGGGCAAACCCGCCTGGTTCTCGTGGCAGCAATTGTTCGCGACCGGTGCGGGACCGCTCGGCCCGCCGAAGCGCCGCCTGATCCTGGCCCAGCCGGTGCTCGATCACAGCGCGCTTATGCCCGGCGAAGCCGCGAGCGACGCGGTCCATGCCGCTGCAGCAGGGCTACGCCTCGATGCGGCCCACGGCGTCTCGGTGCGGCTGACGGGCGAGGTGCCGCTTGCCGATGAGGAATTCGCGACGCTGCAGGAGAATATCGGCGCGGTGGGCATGGTCATGCTCGGCGCGATGCTGGTGACGCTTTGGTTCGCGACACGGTCGGTCAGGCTGGTCGCCGCCATTTTCGGCACGATCATCCTAGGGCTGATCGTCACCCTAGCCGTGGGGCTGCTCGCGGTCGGGCGGCTCAACCTGATCTCGGTTGCCTTCATTCCCTTGTTCGTCGGGCTCGGCGTGGATTTCGGTATCCAGATCTGCGTGCGCTACAATGCCGAGCGGGTGACGGGGCTTGCCCCGGCCGCGGCGTTGCAGGCCGCGGCGACGGCGCTCGGCGCGCCGCTGCTGCTCGCCGCAGGCGCGGTGTTCCTCGGTTTCGGCGCTTTCCTGCCAACCGCCTATATCGGCATCGCCGAGCTTGGCGTGATCGCTGGCCTCGGCATGGTAATCGCGCTGCTGTTCAGCGTGACCTTGTTGCCTGCGCTGGTCCTGCTGTTGCGCCCCGGCGCCCCGCGCGGCGAGGTGGGGTTCGCTCAATTCGCGCCGGCCGACCGCTTCCTCGAACGGCGGCGCAAGGCAGTGCTCTGGGCCTTCGGCCTGTCGATGGTGGTGAGCATCGCGTTGCTTCCCTGGGTCGTGTTCGATTTCAACCCGCTCCATCTGCGCGATCCCAAGGCGGCGTCGATGCAGGCGCTGACCGACCTGACCCGCGACCCTGACCGGACGCCCAACACGATCGACGTGCTCGCGCCGAGCCCCCAGGCGGCAGCGGGGCTGGTGAAGCGCCTATCGGCGCTGCCCGAAGTAGGGCAGGTGATCTCGGTCGACAGCTTCGTGCCCGAGGATCAGACCGCCAAGCTGACCCTGATCCAGGACGCGTCGGTCCTGCTCGACCTGACGCTTAACCCGTTCGATATCGCACCGGCGCCCGATGATGCGGCATTGGTTACGTCGCTTCGCCAGGTGGCGGGGCGGCTGAAGGCTGTCGACGGGGCAGGGCAGGGTGTCGCCGATGCACGGCGCCTTGCGGCCGCGTTCGACCGGCTCGCCTCGGCGACGCCGGCCAAACGCGCCGAGGTGAACGCGATGCTGTCGCGGCCGCTGACGGTGATGCTCGATCAGGTTCGGGCGGCGCTTCAGGCCGAGCCGGTCACGCGCGAGAGCCTGCCAGCCGACATGGTCCGCGACTGGATCGCCCCCGATGGCCGTGCCCGGCTGCAGGTTTTTCCCAAGGGCGATGGCAACGACAACCAGGTGATCAAGCGTTTCCGCGCCGCGGTGGCGACGGTGACGCCCGCGATTTCGGGCCTGCCGGTCGCGACCCAGGCAGCAGCCTTCACCGTCGCCGGTGCGTTCGTGCAGGCCGGGGTGATCGCCTTCGTGCTGGTCAGTCTGTTGCTTCTGGCGGTGCTGCGCAACCTGCGCGAAGTGATGTTCACCCTGGCGCCGGTGATCCTGTCGATCTTCCTGACACTCGCGACCTGCGTGCTGATCGGCCAGCCGATCAACTTCGCCAACATCATCGCCTTCCCGCTGCTGTTCGGGGTCGGCGTCGCGTTTCACATCTATTTCGTGATGGCGTGGCGGAACGGTGCGACCGGGCTGCTCCAGTCGAGCCTAGCCCGCGCGGTGCTGTTCAGCGCGCTCGCCACGGGCACGGCATTCGGCAGCCTTTGGCTATCGCACCATCCGGGCACCGCGAGCATGGGCAAGATTCTGATGATCTCGCTCATCTGGACGCTGATCTGCGCGCTGGTGTTCGAGCCGGCCCTGCTCGGGCCGCCGGTGGAGCAGGACGAGCCTGAGCCGGTGCTGGCCTGAGGGTCATGGGCTTCGATGTACGGGCGGGAAAGGCGATGTGTCTGGCTGTTCCTGGCCGATTATTTTTTGCTGGCTGTTATGTTGGATTTCGTATCCAGATTTGCGACGTAATTTCAGCTATTTGCGATCATGCTGGCTGTTATCGAATAACAGCCAGATAACAGCCAGCATTTTGGCTGTTTCGCCCTGGAAAACGGCGCTGACGGTTCGCCGCGATTGTCTGTCGATGAGCGACTATCTGGCGTGTCAACGATTTCAAAGAGCGATGGCGAGTTGTGCGCGTGTTTCGCGTGCCTTTGAATTGAGTCTGACGAGGAGTTTTCTTGCAAGGGCGATGCGGACGACCATTTTTGGTTTTCCCTGTTGGGTGAGTCGTTGATGGAAGTCGTTCAGGGTCGGGTCGAACTTGCGGGCGATATTGGCGACGAGGAAGAGGATGGTGCGGACGGAAGCCCTTCCGCCT
>NZ_JBFUHB010000014.1:0-116543 GCF_056402595.1 Sphingomonas sp. P3_C6 | reverse complement strand
ATCAGGCACGCGCGGATGTATTCGATTATATCGAGCGCTTCTACAATCCGACACGCAGGCACTCGACCCTGGGCTATCTCAGCCCCATGGACTTCGAGAAGCAGGCTAAGGTAGCCTAACCTGGTGTCCGTGGAACCGGGGGCAGCTCAACCAACGCTTCCGCCAGCTCGGCTTCTGCGAGGATTGCCCGGCATCGCTCATAAAAAGCCTTGCCGGTGTCAGTCACGCGGAAGCGGCGGCTGGACCGTTCGATCAACCGCAGCCCTAGCCGCTCCTCGAGCCCAGCAATCTTTCGACTGAGCTTCGACTTCGGCTCACGCAGCGCCCGCCCGGCTGCGGCAAAGCCACCATGTGCGACGACCTCGGCAAAATAGGCATAATCGTTGAGATCAATACGCATCAGCGTTCCTCCAATGGAACGCTAAGTGACATTTTTGCGTACTACAAGCCTCATCGTTCCTTCTGCATATGTCGATGCAACGGCATTTGGCCGATTTTGGAGGAGAAAGACGATGACGAACAGGTTCAACAACAAAGTTGTGGTGGTCACGGGCGGCTCAAGCGGCATCGGTCTCGCTGCGGCGAAAGCATTTTCCGCCGAGGGAGCTTCAGTCTTCATTACCGGCCGTAGGCAGGAGGCGCTTGATGCCGCCGTGAAGCAGATCGGTGGGCGGGTCACTGCTGTTCGCGGAGACATGGCAAACCTCGCCGATATCGACAAGCTTTATGACGTGGTTCAGCAGAAGCATGGTCAGATCGACGTGCTGTTTGCCAATGCTGGCGGTGGCGAAATGGTCTCGCTCGGCGCGATCACCGAGGAGCATTACCAGCGCACGTTCGATACGAACGTAAAGGGCGTCCTGTTCGCGGTTCAGAAGGCCCTGCCACTGCTGAAGGACGGCGCTTCCGTCATCCTGACCAGCTCCACGACCAGTATTTCGGGTACGCCAGCCTTCAGCGTCTACTCGGCCACCAAAGCGGCGGTGCGCAATTTCGCACGTAACTGGATGCTCGACCTGAAGGACCGCCACATCCGGGTCAACGCGATCAGCCCTGGCGTCACCGACACGGCGGGACTGGACGAACTGTTCGGCGGTGGTGCGCAAGCCCAGGGCACGAGAGATTATCTGGCAGGACTAATCCCCGCCGGCCGCGTCGGTCAGCCTGAAGAGATCGCTAAGGCGGTACTTTTCCTCGCGTCTGACGACGCCAGCTTCGTCAATGGCGTAGAGCTCTTCGTCGACGGCGGCCAAGCGCAGATCTGATGACGGGCGCTCTCGTCACGGGCCTCGGCACGATCGGCCGCCGGGACTCTGTCTATCCTTCAAGGAGATACAGTTATGAAACAGTCATCTGAATCCGCAGATCGGATCCGCGAACTGCTCGACCGGAACCTGCAGGAGGTCTTCGGCGAGAATGACGACGATCGCCGCCGCGCCGCAGTTAACCAACTCTGGGCAAAGGACGGCGTCCTCTACGTTCCGCCAGGCATCATAGTTGGACGCGACGCCATCGCCAAATTCGCGGGCGATCTTCGCAAGACGCACCCGAACTTCGTCTACACGCCTCATGGCGCGCCGCAGGTACTCCACGACGCAGGCCGACTAGCCTGGGGTTCGGGTCCACGCGGCGAAGCCCCAGAATACACCGGCTGGGACGTCGTCAACGTCCGCGATGGCAGAATTACCGCTCTTTATGTCTTCCTCGACGAGAACTCGGAAGAGCTACGTCGCAGTGGCGGCCAGACTGCTGACTGACCCGACAGTCCGAACCGCCGCCCGTTCCGCGAGCGCGGTTCTCTTCGAAGGACCCCATCCTATGATCCCGCAATTATCTTCCGATTATCTGGAATCGCCGTCGCGCAGGCTGGCTCTGCGCGGGTTGGCCGAAGGCCTAGCGGTCGCTACTCTCGGCGGCTTGTCTACCGGAGCGTTTGCTCAAGACGCAGCGCCTGTTCGCACTGCTGTTGCCACTTCGGCGATCATGCCCTTCCAAGTGGCCGTCCCGCAATCCGCGCTAGACGACTTAAAGCGGCGCCTCGACGCGACACGCCTTCCCGAACGGGAAACGGTAGCAGACTGGTCGCAAGGCGTCCCGCTGGACAAAGCCAAGGCGCTGATCTCCTATTGGCGCGACCATTACGACTGGCGGCGCTTCGAGCAGCGGATCAACGCGATCCCGCAGTTCCGAACCGAGATCGACGGACTCGGGTTCCACTTCATCCATGTGCGGTCTAAGCATCCGGGCGCGCTGCCGATGATCCTGACACATGGCTGGCCGGGGTCCGTCATCGAGTTCCTCGACGTGATCGGGCCGCTCACCGACCCGACCGCACACGGCGGAAGCGGCGAAGACGCGTTCGATGTCGTGATCCCGTCGTTGCCCGGCTTCGCCTGGTCGGACAAGCCGCGCGACACCGGTTGGACGGTAGAGAGGACGGCGCGCGCCTGGGCGACGCTCATGCAGCGGCTGGGCTACACCCGCTGGGTCGCCCAAGGCGGCGACTGGGGATCCGGCGTGACGCATGCGCTCGGGCACCTCCGGCCCGCCGGCCTCGTTGCGGCGCATGTGAACTGGCAGTTCGTGGTTCCCGAAAAGCTACCGGACCATCCGACGCCGGAGGAGAAGGTGGCCATCGACGGCGTCAAGCGTTTCACTGGGGACGGCTACGGCTACTTCCGCGAACAGGCGACGCGCCCGCAGACCATCGCCTACGGCTTAGCGGACTCGCCGGTCGGTCAGGCGACGTGGATCTACGAGAAGTTCCAAGCCTGGACCGACAATCGTGGAAATGCGGAAGATGCGCTGCGCATGGACCAGATGCTCGACGACATCTCGATCTACTGGTTCACCGACACGGCGGCATCCTCAGCCAGGTTCTACTGGGAGAATGCGCGGAACGGTCGCGGTGCCAATGCTGGCCGCATCGAGCTACCGATGGCGGCGACGGTATTCCCGCACGAGATATTCACGACGACCAAKGCCTGGGCCGAGGCGCTGTGGCCAAACCTGTTCTACTGGAACAAAGTCGATCGCGGCGGCCATTTCGCTGCCTTCGAGCAGCCGACGATCTTTGCGGACGAGATGCGTAAGGCATTCCGTTCGATCCGCAGCGGCTGACGCCCGGACCCGGTTCAGCAGCTCCGACCGCAGTCGGAGCCGCCAGGATTCACTATTTTATCCCTTCGCGCTGCCTAGCCGTGTCCGGATCGGCAGTGTGACTTTTCGCGTCCGGACACGTCCCACGAAACTCAAGAGCAAGGAATACTGACATGAACACGGAGACCTACGCTGCCCGCACTTCGCCTTCGGCGGCTTCCAATTTGATCGTCACTGTCGCCCCTGTCGTCGGACGCGCGATGATCAGTACGATCTTCCTGCTGTCGGGCCTGTCGAAGATCGCAGCGCCTGCGATGACGATCGGCTACATCCAGTCGGTCGGTCTGCCGTTCCCTTCGGTCGCTTTCGCCCTTTCGGCGTTTGTCGAGATCGTCGGTGGTCTCGCCCTGCTGCTCGGCTATCGGACGCGCACCGCTGCTGGTGTGCTGGCGCTATTCTCGCTTGCCACCGCCGTGATCTTCCATAGCGCACTCGGCGACCAGAACCAGTTCATCCACTTCTTCAAGAACATCGCGATGGCTGGCGGCCTGCTGCAGGTCGTCGCCTTCGGTGGCGGACGCATCAGCCTCGATGCCCGCCGCGGCTGATAGCATTTCGGAAGGGCTGCGGTCGCTTCGGCCAGGAGAAAAGGAGATTAAAATGTTAGAGATTCACGCTTTTTCGACGCCCAACAGCGTCAAGGTCGTCATCGCCGCGGAGGAGATGGGGCTGCCCTACCGGCTCATTCCCGTAGACCTTCGTCGCGGGGAGCAACGGAGTGACGCATTCGTAATGTTGAACCCCAACGGCAAGGTGCCGGTGCTGATCGATCGTTCTGCCGCGACTGGTGAAGACGTCGTCCTCAGCGAATCGGCTGCGATTTTGGTTTATCTCGCGGAGAAGAGCGCCCTACTTCTCCCGGCGGACGCCGGTCGGCGAAGCAAAGTATTTGAACAGCTTTTCTTCCATGCTTCTGGCCTCAGCCCTGCTTTCCTTCAGGCCTTCCTAATTGGAATGCAGAAGGAACCAAGGGTTGATGCGCAGGAAGCAAGCAGAAGAGAGATGGAACGAGTCCTCACCGTGCTCGACAAAAAGCTGGAAAGCCATCCTTATGTCGCAGGGGATTCTTATACGATCGCTGATATAGCGCACTTCGGGTGGATATGGCGGCACGATGCGCTTGGAGCGGAGCTGGAAAGATACGCTTTCGTAAAGCGTTGGTTTGACGATGTCCTCGCGCGGCCGGCGGTCGTCACGGCGATATCGAACACGATGGCACTCTCACGCTGACACCGTCGGCACGACATTGATCAGAAAAAGGTCGTTTCCCCTCGGACGGTCGTTTCCAAGCAAACCCAAGACTCGACTCGCATATCCCACGTGGTGCCGGCAGGTCCGTGGAATAGCTACTGGGCGCTTGGTTGGCGTCGCCGCCGACGGTAGAGCAAGGCTGTTTCCAAGTTCGGACGTCAAAACGCATCGGACCAACCATCCGATTTGCACGCTAAAGCGCGATATTGCCGCACGTATTAAAAAGGGGGCTTTTACGAGCAATATCTATCGCCTTCTATCTCCGCGACGGCAACGAAGTGGAGTTAAGGTATGGGCGCGTCCCCACACGTCCTGCGCAAAACAATTCGCCGACAGCAGTTACGAGAGATCGTGCCGCTTGCCGACAGCACGATCTACGACATGGAGCAGCGAGGGGAATTCCCCCAGCGCTTCTATCTCACCTCGCGCTGCGTCGTCTGGGACTTGGCAGAGGTCGAAGCCTGGCTCGATGCTCGACGCCGTGCTTCACGGGCCAATACTGTTAAACGTGCTCCCGGCCCCGACGTGAGATTGCGCCGTTCCCGGCCAGTCAAACACTAGGCTCGAGCTCAAGCAGCTCCATCGTCGGCGGGAGCAGAGTCGGGACGTACTTTCGCCCCAAGACCCAGGCGTCCACCAGATTGGACCACTCCTGCATCATATGCCGGCGTTGATGCTCGTACTCCGCCTTGTTGTAGACACCCCGAGAGGACCTTCCGTCTTCGTGCGCTAGGCACTTTTCGATCCAGTCGCTGTTGAAGCCGAGCTCATTCAACAGGGTCGAGCCAGTGCGTCGCATATCGTGAACGGTGAAGGGTTCGAGTGGCAGTCCCTCCTTTTTCGCCCTGACAACGACTGCGGTCGTGATCCGGTTGAACGTCGCCCGCGACATCGGCGCGTCCGCGTCATATCGCGACGGAAGGACGTAGCGCGAATTGCCCGCGCAAGTTTTCAGCGCGATGAAGATGTCGACGGCCTGCTGTGACAGGTAGACGTTGTGTGCCTTCGACCGCTTCATTCGCTCCTTGGGTATCGACCAGACGGCGTTCTCGAAGTCGACTTCATTCCACGTCGCGTCCTGCAACTCGCTTTTCCTGACCATCGTTAGCAGGAACAGCTTCATCCCCAGCCGTATAGTCGGCAGGGTCGGTACATGCTCGAGCTGACCGAGCATAACGCGGATCTCGGCAGGTGATAGCGAACGATCCTTCGGTACGAAGGTCGCGATGGACGCGGGCCCAACTTCATCCGCTGGGTTGGCGACCTTCTCGCCATGCAAGATCGCGAATGCAAAGATCAGCTTCACGATATCCCGCACATGCACGGCCGTGGCTGGAGCGCCGCGATCCTTCACCTTCCCGCACATCATGCGGAGATCGTCCGGCGTGATCTCCGTCAAAAGCCTGTTTCGAAACGTTGGCAGGATGTCCCGCTCGTAGATCGAGCGTCGCATGGCGCGCGTGCTTTCGGCCATGCGCGACTCCTGGAACCACTTCTCACCGAACTCGCCGAACCGCTTCGCCTCCTTCAGCCGCCGCTTGTCGTGCTGCTTCTCTTGAGCAGGTGACCGGCCCTCTGAAATCGCCCGCTTAGCGTCGATCAGTTTCTCGCGAGCCCTGGCGAGCGAGAGGCCATCTGGACCGTATCGGCCGAGCGTCAGCGTCTCGCGACGTCCATTGAGGCGGTAGTCGTACCGGAACACGATCGCCCCCGACGGCTGCACCACGACGTACATACCGTCACGATCGCTCACCTTGTATAATTTCTTCTGGGATTTCAGCGACTTAATCGCAGAGTCAGTAAGCATGAGGGCCTCCAAAACCGTCCTAAAAACCGGGGAGAGGCGCTGATTATACCGTCAGGCGAAAACAGGCGATGCTGAAAGCACAATTTTCATTGCTAATCAGCCTGTTAACACAAATAACTATACCGTCATCAGCTCTCTCAGCCGTGACGGTATAGAGAAATTCGCGATCGAACAAGTTAACCCATACCGTCTGCTATACCGTCAAATCAGAACACTGCCCCCCGATAGGCGGCGATAGATGACGTATGGATTATCCAGTAAATTCAACGCATTATGGCGTAACGGAGCGTAAGAACGGATACTGCCGGAGGGGTAAAAATCATTCCCACTCGATCGTGCCCGGCGGCTTCGACGTATAGTCGTACGTCACCCGATTGATCCCCTTCACTTCGTTGACGATCCGCGTCGCGACGCGGGGAAGGAAGTCGCCGGGGAACTGGAAGGCCACTGCGGTCATGCCATCGGTCGAGGTAACCGCGCGGAGCGCCAGCACATTGTCATAGGTCCGGCCGTCGCCCATCACGCCGACGCTGCGTACCGGCAGCAGCACCGCAAAGGCCTGCCAGATCGCGTCGTAGAGGCCCGCGTCGCGGATCTCTTCAAGATAGATCGCATCGGCCTTGCGCAGGATATCGCAGCGCTCCTTGGTCACCTCGCCCGGGATTCGGATGGCGAGGCCGGGCCCGGGGAATGGATGGCGGCCGACGAATATCTCGGGGAGGCCCAGCTCGCGGCCGAGCGCACGGACTTCGTCCTTGAACAGCTCGCGTAGCGGCTCGACCAGCTTCATGTTCATCCGCTCGGGCAGGCCGCCGACATTGTGGTGACTCTTGATCGTCACTGAGGGACCGCCGGTGAAGCTGACGCTTTCAATCACGTCGGGATAGAGCGTGCCCTGCGCGAGGAAATCGGCGCCGCCGATCTTGCGCGCTTCCTCCTCGAACAGATCGATGAAGGCGCCGCCGATGAACTTGCGCTTTTTCTCTGGGTCGGTGAGCCCGGCCAGACCGCCGAGGAACTGCTCCTCGGCGTTCACATGGACGAGCGGGATATTATAGTGGTTGCGGAACAGGGTGACGACCTGATCGGCCTCGCCCGAGCGCATCAGGCCATGGTCCACGAACACGCAGGTCAGCTGCTCACCGATCGCTTCGTGGATCAGCACTGCGGCGACCGCTGAATCGACGCCGCCCGAAAGCCCGCAGATCACTTTACCCTTGCCGACCTGGGCGCGGATATCCGCGATCTTGGCCGCGCGGAACTCGGCCATCGTCCATTCGCCGGAGAGGCCGCAGACATGACGGGCGAAATTGGCGATCAGCTTCGCGCCATCGGGCGTGTGCACGACCTCGGGATGGAACTGCATCGCGTAATAGTGCCGGGTATCGTCGGCAATGATCGCATAAGGCGCACCCTTGCTCGCCGCGACGGGACGGAAGCCCGGAGCAAGCTCGGTGACCTTGTCGCCATGGCTCATCCAGACCTGATGGTTCTCGCCCTCGCTCCACAGGCCGTCGAACAGCGCGCAGCTGTCGGTCACCTCAATCACCGCGCTGCCGAACTCGCCGCTGTCGCCGAGCGTCACCGTGCCGCCGAGCTGCGCCATCAGCACTTGCTGGCCGTAGCAGATGCCCATGATCGGCAGGCCGCTGTCGAGGATCTCCTGCGGGATGCGGGGGCTGCCCTCTTCCAGCACGGAGGCCGGGCTGCCGGACAGGATCACGCCCTTGGGCTGCATCCGGGCAAAGGCCTCGGCGGCTGAATTGAAGGGAGCGATTTCGCTATAGACCCCCGCTTCACGGACGCGGCGCGCGATGAGCTGGGTCACCTGGCTGCCGAAATCGACGATGAGGATCGAGTCGTTGGGCTGTGTCATGCGGCCAGATAGCAGATGCGGCCCCAGGGGGAAGCCCCGGCGGGATGGTTGAGCGGCTTTAGTTCGCCGCGACCGCCGGACCCTCGATCGTGACCTGCTCGACGCCCCGTTCGCCGACGCGGCAGGTGAAGTCGCGGTGATCGGACGAGGGCGCCCGGTAATCGTCGCGCAGGCCGAGCGAGCCGCGGATGATCCAGTCCGACGCGACCGCGTCGACGACAGTCACCTTGTCGATCTTGGCGACGCGAGCATAGCGCCGCCCTTCCGATTCGGCGGAGGAAACGCAGGCGTCGACTGCCGCTTCCTCGTCGCTACGGGCGATCGAGACGGTGCGATTGCCTTCTTCCGGGCCGATGACCGGTGTCGGGTCGACATCTTCCTCCATGGCGACGTCTTCGGGAGGCGGCGACTTCTTCTTGCCGACGCCGGACAGGATGGCGAACAGGCCGCCGGCGAGCACCGCTCCGAGCAGCACGTCACCGCCATCGATGCGATCATTGCCGCCGCGATGGCGCGGACCATGACGCTCCGCCTGAGCGGGAACCGACGTGAGGGCCATCGCTATCAGCGCGGTTGCTGCGACTGCCCTGCCGAAAATTGTCATCCCTGCTCCCTTCGATTCGTTAGCGTATCAATTAGGTGAGTCGTTCTGTCGCAGCGATGAACCACTTGTTTGGACAGCGGCCCCGCGACGTGCAAGGGGCCGCTGATGACGGATGACGGCAAGCAGGACGAACTGGCGCGAGCCGGGTTCGAGGGCGAAGTAATGGCAGCACAGGGCGATGCGCGGCAGCTCGCGCAACTGGCAGCGACGGCGAACCGGATCGGCCTGGGGCCGAGGGTCTATGCCCTGGCGCGCGAGGCGCAGGCCCTGGCGCCGGACGACGCGGACGTGACCAGCATGACCGGCGAGCTGATCGCAGGCGGCGTGCCCGGCTGGCATTTCTACATGGTGCTCGACGAAGCCCGGAACCGGGCGTTCGAAGCCGCGATCAAGCGTGCGGTAAAATCCGACAGCCGTGTCCTCGACATCGGTGCCGGAACCGGGCTGCTCGCGATGATGGCGGCGCGGGCCGGCGCGGCATCGGTGACGAGTTGCGAGATGAACCCGGCAATCGCCGACGTCGCAACGGAGATCGTGGCGCTGAACGGCTATGCCGACCGGGTTCAGGTGATTTCGGCGCCATCGACCCGGATCACGCCCGAAGATATGGGCGGCCGGGCGACACTGATCGTTTCGGAAATCGTCTCCAACAATCTGCTGTCCGAGGATGTCCTGCCGACCATGGCCGACGCCGTGACGCGCCTGCTGGCGCCGGGCGGCCGGATGATCCCGGAAGCCGGGCAGATCGTGGTCTCGCTTGCCGACTGGGACGGTTACGGCCGCGATGGGATGGAACATGTCGCGGGATTCGACATGCGCCCATTCAACCGGCTGGAGCAGCGGCCGTTGCGCCTGAAGGTCGGCGACCGGGGCATCGAGCTACGCGGCGAGCCCGCCGACCTGTTCGATTTCGACTTCACCAGCGGTGGGCCTTGGCCGGAGGAACAGCGGAGCGTCGATCTCGTCGCTGACGGCAACTACATCAACGGCGTGATCCAATGGATCCGGCTGAAGGTCGATTCGCTGAACAGCTACGAGAACCGGCCCAAGCCCGACACCATGTCCAACTGGGCCGCCCTGTTCGTCCCGTTCGGCCGCGAAATCGTGCCGCCGCAAGGTACGATCATTCGCGTATATGGCGCGCATGACGGCCATGCGGTGCGCATCTGGGTCGATGAGCAGATGATCGGGGCCGATCGCTGACGCCGGCCGATTGGCCTGAACTCAAAGCCCTCTATCGGGCAGCCTTCACCGTCATGCCCGTCCAGGCCGCGATGAACGCCCAGCTGTCGGCAGCCTCCGCGATCACTTTGTCGGTGGGCTTGCCCGATCCATGGCCGGCCCTAGTCTCGATGCGGATCAGATGCGGCTTCGGTCCGATCCGCGCGGCCTGAAGCGCCGCTGTATATTTGAAGCTGTGGCCCGGCACGACGCGGTCGTCGGTGTCGGCGGTCGTCACCATAATCGCGGGATAGTCCTTCCCGTCCACGATGTTGTGATAGGGCGAATAGGCACGGAGCACGCGGAAATCCGCTTCCTTCGACGGATAGCCATAATCGTCGACCCAATAGCGGCCGGCGGTGAAGCGGTCGAAGCGCAGCATGTCCATCACGCCGACCTGCGGCAGCGCGGCCGCGAACAGATCGGGCCGCTGATTGACCACGGCGCCGATCAGCAGGCCGCCGTTCGAGCCGCCCTGAATGGCGAGCTTGCCCTTCGAGGTGACACCCTGCGCGATCAGATCCTCGCCCGCGGCGATGAAGTCGTCGAACACATTCTGCTTGTTGGCGAGGCGACCGCCATCGTGCCACGCCTTGCCATATTCGCCGCCGCCACGGATGTTGGCGACCGCAAGCACCCCGCCCTGCTCGAGCCACGCGATCCGCGTCGCGGAAAAGCCCGGGTTCATTGAAACGTTGAAGCCGCCATAGGCGTAGAGCAGGGTCGGCGCCGGACCTGCAGGCAGATCCTTGCGACGGACGATGAACATCGGAACCTTCGTACCGTCCTTTGACGCGTAGAAGCGCTGCGAGACGTCATAGAGGCCCGGGTCGAACGCGACCTTAGGCTTAGCCCAAGGGACGGCAGCGCCGGTCGCCAGATCGTAGCGATAGATGGTGGTCGGCGTCGCGAAACTGGTGAAGGCGTAGAACAGCTCATTGTCGTCCTCGGCGCCGCTCGTGCCGGCGACGCTGCCGATGCCAGGCAGCGCGACGATCCCGTCGGGCTTGCCGTCGAGCGTGTAGCGCCGCAGCTCCGACTTCACATCGACGAGATAGGAGGCGATCAGCTTGCCGCCGACGATCCCGGCGCCCTCGAGCACCGCCTTGTCTTGCGGGACCACTTCATGGATCGCAGGCACCGCCTGATGCACATCCATCGACACCACGCGCAGACGCGGCGCGTCCTTGTCGGTCGTCCAGTAGAAGGTCGCGCCGACATTGCCGGCGAGCGACCATTCATTCTCAAGCCCCTTCACGACCGTGCGCGGCTTCGCTGCGGCATCGGTGAGGTCGAGGATAGTGATCTCGTAGCGATTGTCGGTGCCCTCGGTCGTGGTGATCACCAGCCATTTGCCGTCCTCGGTCACCTGCGCACTGTGGCCGCGGCGCGGAGCGTCAGGCGTCGCATAGATCAGCCGGTCGGCCGACTGGGCAGTGCAGAGCTTGTGGAAATAGACCTGCTGGTTCTCGTTGAGTGCCTGGAACTTGGCGCCTTCCGCCGGGGCGGCGAAGCGCGAATAATAGAAGCCGGAACCGTCCTTCGCCCAGGACAGATGGGAGAATTTGACCCATTCGACGGTGTCAGCGGCGATCGCGCCGGTCGCGACGTCCAGGACCTTCACGGTGCGCCAATCGGTACCGCCGTCCTGTATCGAATAGAGGATGTGCGTGCCGTCTTCCGAAGGAACCCATTCGCCGAGCGCGGTCGCGCCGTCTTTCGCCCAGGCATTGGGATCGATCAGCACGCGGCCGGCGCCATCGAGGGAATCGCGGACATACAAGACCGACTGGTTCTGCAGACCGCTGTTGCGCATGTAGAAATAGCGCCCGCCCTTCTTCACCGGCACGCCGAACCGCTCATAATCGAGCAGCTGCTTCATCCGGGCCGCGAAAATTTCCCGGCCGGGCAGGCTCGCCAGATAGGCGTTCGTCACTGCATTCTCATCAGCGACCCATTTCGCGACCGCGGCATCCGTACGAACATCGTTCTCTAGCCAGCGATAGGGATCGGCGACCTTCACGCCGAACTGCTCGTCCACCGTGTCGCCACGGGTCGTCTGGGGATAGATCATGCTTGGGGCCTTGGTCTGCGCGGCAGCGGGGGTTGCGAGAAGAACGAAGATCAGGGGTAAGGCGCGGCGCATCAAGAGCTCCGAAAACGAAAAAGGAGCCGCACCCTATCAGGTGCGACTCCTTCCTCAACTCATCCTCACCGAAACGGGAGGATTAAATCTTATGCGGCCTGATCGTAATCATCGTCGCTCTGCACCGGACCGGAATCCTGGCCCTTGGCGCTGACGTCGCGGTCGACGAACTCGATGATCGCCATCGGCGACGCGTCCGAGGCGCGGATGCCGGCCTTGATGATGCGGGTGTAGCCACCGTTACGATCGGCATAACGCGACGCCAGAACGTCGAACAGTTTCACCAGCTGCGCATCGTCGAGCAGGCGAGCGTGCGCCAGGCGGCGGTTCGAAAGGCCGCCCTTCTTGGCCAGCGTGATCAGTTTCTCGACATAGGGGCGAAGCTCCTTCGCCTTGGCTGTCGTGGTCATGATCTGCTCATGCTTGATGAGCGCTGCCGACATGTTGCGAAACAGGGCAATGCGGTGAGCCGAGGTCCGCTGAAGCTTACGGCCGCCTACGCGATGGCGCATGTATCATTCCTTCGTTCGTTAAGGGGCCGTTTGACGGAACCCCAGACCAGGCGGTGTTGAGGCCACCGCCCATTGCCTGTCTCTTCCATGCAGCGCCGCGGCAAAGCCGCGTCGTCGGACGGCACTTGAAGTGCCGCCGGCCGGCTGAACGCTAATCCTCGGCAGAAGCGGATTCCCGCTTCTGCCTTGGGCATTCAGCTCAGCCCATGATCTCTTGTTCGAGCTTCTTGGCCATCTCTTCGATGTTCTCAGGCGGCCAGCCCGGGATTTCCATCCCGAGACGCAGACCCATCGACGACAGCACTTCCTTGATTTCGTTCAGCGACTTGCGGCCGAAATTCGGGGTGCGCAGCATCTCGGCTTCGGTCTTCTGAACCAGGTCGCCGATATAGATGATGTTGTCGTTCTTGAGGCAGTTGGCCGAACGCACCGACAGTTCGAGCTCGTCGACCTTCTTGAGAAGGTAACGGTTGATCTGCTGGGTGTCGCCCGAGACCTCACCGGCCGAAGACGGCGCGGCATGGCCGATCGGCGCCGACGGACGAACCGACGAATCGTCGAAGTGGACGAACAGCGCGAGCTGGTCCTGCAGGATGCGGCCGGCATAGCCTACGGCGTCCTCAGGCGTGATCGTGCCGTCGGTTTCGATGGTCAGCGTCAGCTTGTCGTAATCGAGCTCCTGCCCGACGCGCGTATTCTCGACCTTGTACGACACCTGCCGCACCGGCGAGTAGAGCGCGTCGATCGGGATCAGGCCGATCGGAGCATCAGCCGGACGGTTGGCAACCGCCGCGACATAACCCTTACCAACGTCAGCGGTCAGCTCCATGTTGAGCGTCGCACCTTCGTCGAGATGGCAGATCACGAGATCGGGGTTCATCACCTCGATGTCGCCCGACACCGCGATGTCGCCTGCCTTCACATCGGCCGGACCGGTCGCGGATAGCTGGAGACGCTTCGGGCCTTCACCCTGCATGCGCAGTGCGATCTGCTTCACGTTCAGGACGATGTCGGTCACGTCTTCGCGCACGCCGGCCAGCGACGAGAATTCGTGGAGAACGTTCTCGATCTTGATCGAGGTAACGGCAGCGCCCTGAAGCGAGGAGAGCAGCACGCGACGCAGCGCGTTGCCGAGCGTCAGGCCGAAGCCCCGCTCGAGCGGTTCGGCCACGAAAGTCGCCTTGCGCTTGGGATCACCGCCCGGCTTCTTCTCGAGGCCATTGGGCTTCTTCAGTTCCTGCCAGTTCTTAGCATTGACGGACACGGGCTTCCCCTTGGTTTTGGGCCTGAGCGGGGTAACTCAGACCATGTGGGAATCGTCCGCGCGGCGCGATCAACCGCGCGCGGACGAGACGGAAATCAGACGCGGCGGCGCTTGGAAGGCCGGACGCCGTTGTGCGGGATCGAGGTCACGTCGCGGATCGAGGTGATCTGGAAACCAACCGCCTGCAGCGCGCGGAGCGCCGACTCGCGGCCCGAACCCGGACCCTTAACTTCCACTTCGAGCGTGCGCACACCATGTTCGGCGGCCTTCTTGCCGGCGTCCTCGGCTGCGACCTGGGCCGCATACGGGGTCGACTTGCGGCTTCCCTTGAAGCCCATCATGCCGGCCGACGACCACGAGATCGCGTTGCCCTGGGCATCGGTGATCGTGATCATGGTGTTGTTGAAGCTGGCGTTCACGTGCGCGACGCCAGAGGTGATGTTCTTGCGCTCACGCCGCTTAATGCGCTGAGGTTCGCGTGCCATGTTGAAATCCTAACCTGTAGCTGGAAGGCGAGCCGTCCCGAAAGGAACGGCTCAGCGCATCACTTCTTCTTGCCGGCGATCGGCTTGGCCTTGCCCTTGCGGGTGCGCGCATTGGTATGCGTACGCTGGCCGCGGACCGGAAGGCCCTTGCGATGGCGAAGGCCGCGATAGCAGGCCAGATCCATCAGCCGCTTGATGTTCATCGCGGTCTGGCGGCGGAGATCACCCTCAACGGTGTGATCGGCGTCGATCGTTTCGCGAATCTGCAGCACTTCCTGATCGGTCAGGTCCTGCACGCGGCGCTCGGGGGCGATGCCCAGCTTGGCAGTGATTTCCTTGGCCTTGGTATCGCCAATGCCGTGGATATAGGTCAGCGCGATAACAACGCGCTTGTTGGTCGGGATATTGACACCCGCAATACGAGCCATGAAATTCGTTCTCCTGCTCCACGGGGCGTGCATGGCTGCAGCCGCCCCATCTCAACGCGTTGCCATCCTAAACGCAAGATAACGGCGAGCGCAAACGAGCGCCGCCGGGACCCGGTGTTTCGGAATACCGCCCAAATAGGAAGGCGAGTCGATTGTGTCAAGCTGGCGTGGCCAACGTTGGCGCCAACACCGTCGTCACCGGCGGCAATACATCAAAAACGAGACGATACCAATTCAGGTCATGCCAGGATGTTCACTGCCCGAGCCGCAACCAGCGCGATCGTCAGTAGCGAAATGGCGGATTCGATCATCATCAGCATCTTGGCGCGGCCCGACAGGGGAAGCGTGTCGGTCGGCGAGAAGGCGGTCGCGTTGGTGAAGGACAGATAGAGATAATCGACGAAACCAGGCGACCAGGTGCAGGGCTCGCGCGGCTCCCCGATGGTCATCTGGGGATAGAGGAAGTCGCATTTCTCGGTCTCGATCAGTCCGCGCGAGGCCGGCCCACCATGATCGATGTTCCAGAACCACAATGCGAAGACGATGACGTTGGTCGCCCAGATATTGAGCGCATCGAGCAACAGGGTCTGGCCGATCTTCGTCGCGCTGCCGGCAAGCAGCGCATGGACGAGTTCGATCAGCGCGCCGAGATTGATGACGGTGATCAGCGCGGTCAGCGTGAGTGCCGCACGGCGGATCATCAGCCTTTCCCACGCGACCCGCTGCCAGTAATGGTCCGCCTGTGCCTCGCGGGCATTGGCCTGGGTCCATGCGGTGGCCGCCGACAGCGGCAGAAGCAGCGCGATCTCGAGTCCCGGCGCCAGCCAGCGCGGACCTATCGTCAGATCGTTGAACATCAGCATCTGAAGCCCGGCCACCAGCGCGACCGAGGCGCGGGCGAACCAGAAATCCCAGGCATGGGTATGAATGGCCTTCAGCGCCCAGCTCATCGATAATCGTTCCGCGACACCATCACGCCGGCAGGACGATCGCCGCGACCAGGCCCGGCGCATTGTCGCCCAGATCGAGCCGACCGCCATGCAACCGCGCCACCGCCTCGATCAGCGAGAGCCCGAGTCCGGCGCCAGGCGTGCTGCGCGCGTTGTCGAGCCGTCCGAAGCGGCGTAGCGCCTGGTCACGATCCTCGGTGGCAATGCCTGCCCCGCGATCCTCGACCTGGAAACGCACCTCGCCCCCCTGCCCCGCCAGCCGCAGGGTCACCTCTCCCCCGTCGGCGCCGTGGCGCAGGGCGTTGTCGACCAGATTCGCGATCGCCTGGGTCATCAGTTCGCGGTGGAGGATCAGACGTGGCGGATGCGTTTCCAGCACAGCCGCGAACCGCAGACCGGCATCTTCCGCCACGGGCGCATAGAGCTCGGCGATCTCCTCGATCAGTGCTGCCGGATCGATGCTGGCAAACCGGTCACGCGAGACCGACTCGGAGCGGCTGATCTCGATCAGCATGGTCAGCATGCGCATCACCATGTCCGTTTCGGTCAGCAAGCCACCCAGAGCAGCCTCTCGCTGCGCCGGATCGGCGAGCAGCACCGCATTCTCCGTCTTGGTCCGAAGCCGTGCCAGCGGAGAACGCAGATCATGTGCCAGGCTGTCCGTGACGACCCGCAGCTCGATCATCAACCGTTCGACCTTATCGAGCATCGCGTTGAGCCGGGTCGCGAGCCGGTCGAAGGCATCCCCCCCGCCCGAAGCATTTGCGACGCGCCGGGTCAGATCTCCATCCGCCACGCCTTCGATCACATCAGCGACGTTATTCAGGCGCCGCCCGACATAGCGCGTAACGACGAGACCGCCGATGATGCCGAGGCCAAGCGACAACAGCATCGCCAGCACCAGCGCCCGCTCGATCCCGCGCTGTACCTGCTCCCAATCGTCGAGCATCCGCCCGCTGATCAGTCGCAGCGCGCCGATCCGCCGTACCGAATAGCCCGCGTCGCGCAGCGACCAGGGCGGCGAGGCGCCGATCCGTCCGATATGGAAATCGACCGAAGCCTGTGAGCCGATCGTCGCCACCGCCGGGCCGATGCCCGCGACTCGCCTGCCCTTCGCATCGACCACGGCAATGATCAGCGACAGATCGCCCGGCGCCCGGGCTTCCTCGATGGTCTGGTCGAGCGCCCGCAGGCCACCCGCCCGCCAGACCGACACAAGGGCATCGGCCTGCTCGGCAGTATCCCGGCGGAGCGAGTCGATCGCGTCGTCATGAACCTGACGCCAGACGAACGCGACGAGGACCAGGTTGGACACCAACGCCAGGGCGATCGCGAGCAGCGCGATGCGCGCCGTGACCGACAGCCGCCGCATCAGGCGTCGGCCGAGAGCCGGTACCCCGCGCCGCGCACCGTGTGGAGGATCGGGGTGGCGAAGCCTTCCTCGATCTTGCGACGCAACCTGCCGATATGGACATCGACCACGTTCGAACCCGGATCGAAATGATAGTTCCAGATCTTCTCCAGCATCATCGTGCGGGTGACGACCTGACCGGCATGGCGCGCGAGGAATTCGAGCAGGTTGAATTCGCGGGCGCCAAGCGCGATCGGCCTGCCGTCGCGGGCCACGGTGCGGGCGAGCAGGTCGATCTCGAGATCCCCGACCGTGAGACGAGTCGTCTGGGCCTCGCTGGCGATTCGATCCGCCCTACGGAGCAGCGCCTCGATCCGTGCGGAGAGCTCCGCAAAGGAGAAAGGCTTGACCAGATAATCATCGGCGCCGGCGCGAAGCCCGTCGACCCGATCATCGACCGTCGCCAAGGCCGACAGGATCAGGGCCGGCGTGCGAATGCCTGCCGCCCGGATTGCGCCGATCATCGCCAGGCCGTTCAAGCCAGGGAGCATACGATCAGCGATGATCAGGTCAAAGATGCCCTCGCTGGCGAGGAACAGGCCGTCGCGACCATCGCCGCACGTCTCTACTGCAAAACCAGCCTCGCCCAGCCCCTTCGCGAGATAGCCAGCGGTCGACGCGTCGTCTTCGACGATCAGGATCTTGCGGGTCATCGGCGGCATTCCGGGCGGTGCCTTTCTGCCTTTACAGCAAAATTGGCCGACGGAAAGCGAACCTTCCGCCGGCCACGGCGCCCCCGGGAGTGCGGACGCCGATTCAAGGAGTTTGGTACCCGCGCGCCGGGCACGTCCTCTTGATAGCGGCGCCCGCCGGGCGGTCCGATGAAGGCCATATGAAGAATTTGTCATGAAGCGTCGGAGGGCGCCCGAACGCCCCACCTTACGCCAGCCGATCGTCACACCGCACAAACGGGGCGTACGCTGAGCCGGGTTGGTCCAGCCGACCTAACGCTGCGGCGTCGGCGCGGGCGGCGGCGGGCCTTCAGCGGCAGATTTCAGATTGACCACCTGCAGCGCCAGCACCTCGTCGACCTTGGGTGCAAGGGTATCGGCGCCCGCCCGGACGTAGCCGCTGACGACATAGGTTAACGTCAGCCGGGTCGCATTCGTCCCCTCCGGTGCGAGCGCGAAGGTGAGCGTGCCCACTACCGCCTCGGCCTGGAGCGGCCCGAGCGCACCGGACAGGCGAATCATCTGGGGCGGCTGGATATAGAGGATCCGGGCATGCTCGACGCTGCCCCGGCGATCGGGGAAGCGCTCGCAGAAACAGCCGGTCGCCTGGCCGTCCATATAGAGATTGGCCGAATCGTCGCTGTAGGTGTGCTCCTTGCTCCACCAGCGCTGCGGCGAGCGCAGCGTGTCCCAGACCCGCGCGATAGGTGCGTCGACGGTGACGACCTGGCTGATCTCCATCGTGGTCGGCGTGGAAGAGACGACTTCCGCCCCGGCCGGGGCGGCAAGCAACAGCACCGCGGCGGCGCCCAACAGACCGACAGACTTCATCGACGCCCTCCCCCGATTGACCGTGGGCATCATATGCCCTGCGGACGGAACGGCAAGCGACGCGGGCGTTACTTGCCGTCGAGAATGGCTTCGATCGCGTTGGTCACATGATCGATATCGGCCATGCCGTCGACACGCGACACCAGGCCCCGCGCTTCGTAGATCGGCAGGATCGGTGCGGTCTTGGCACGATATTCGGCCATGCGAGTCCGAACGGTCGCCTCATTGTCGTCATCGCGACGATTAAAATGGGTCGAGCCACACACATCGCATACGCCGGAAATCTTCGGCTGCTTGTAGCGGTCGTGATAGCCGGCACCACATTTGGCGCAGGTGTAGCGGCCGGTGATACGATCGACGAGCGCTTCCTCATCGACATCGAGCTCGATCACATGATCCAGCGTCCGCCCGCGCTCGTTCAGCAACGCGTCGAGCTGCTCGGCCTGTGGCGCGGTGCGCGGATAGCCGTCGAAGATCACGCCGTTCAGCGTGTCGGACATGTCTAGCCGCTCGCCGATGATCCCGGACACGATCTCGTCGGGAACGAGCCCGCCGGCTTCCATGATCGGCTTGGCTCTCAGGCCTACGGGCGTGCCGGCATTCTTCGCGGCGCGCAGCATGTCGCCGGTCGAGAGCTGGACCATCCCCCGGTCAGCCATCAGCCGGCTCGCCTGGGTACCTTTGCCCGCTCCCGGCGGACCCAGGAGGATGATATTCAAGGCAGTTCCCCTCACTACGATGTCACCCCTCTCAACGGAGGCGCCCACCCTTCAATTTAGCCTTCTTGATCAGATCGCCATATTGATGCGCAAGCAAGTGGCTTTGGATCTGAGTTACCGTATCCATCGTCACGTTGACGACGATCAGCAGGCTGGTGCCGCCAAGGTAGAACGGAATGCTCAGCGCCGACACCAGATATTCCGGCAACAGGCAGATGATCGTCAGATAGGCGGCGCCGATCACGGTGATGCGAGTCAGCACATAATCGAAATAGGCCTCGGTATTCTTGCCTGGGCGGATGCCCGGGATGAAACCGCCGTACCGCTTCAGATTGTCCGCCGTCTCCTCGGGATTGAACACCACTGCGGTGTAGAAAAACGAGAAGAAGATGATACCCGCGCCGTACAGCGCCATGTACACCGGCGAGCCATGCTGGAGATACTGGTTGAGGGTGATGATGAAATCGCCCCAGGTGCTCTCGCCCGCGACGCGGTTGCCCGCGAACTGGGTGATGGTCAGCGGCATCAGCAGCAGCGACGAGGCGAAGATCGGCGGAATCACGCCAGCCGTGTTGATCTTCAGCGGCAGATGGCTGCGATCAGCCTGCATACCGCGCTGCGTTTGTCGCTTCGGGTACTGGATCAGGATGCGGCGCTGCGCACGCTCCATGAAACAGATAAAGAGGATGAGCAGGACGACGGCCACGATGATGCCGATCAGGCGCACCGGATCAAGCGAGCCCGAACGGCCGCCCTCGAACAGGTTGTAAAGCGTGCGCGGCAGGCTGGCGACGATGCCGGCCATGATGATCAGCGACATACCGTTGCCGATGCCGCGGCTGGTGATCTGCTCACCGATCCACATCAGGAACATGGTGCCGCCGACCAGGCTGATCACCGCGCCGACGCGGAACAGCATGCCCGGCTCGATCACCGCCTGCAGGCCGTTGGTCGCACCGAGCGTCTCGAGCCCGATGGCGATGAACCAGCCCTGCACCGCGGTGAGTCCGACGGTGCCGTAGCGGGTATATTGGTTGAGCCGCTTGCGGCCGCTCTCGCCTTCCTTCTTGATCGCGGCCAGCGTCGGCGACAGCGAGGTCGCGAGCTGAACGACGATCGAGGCAGTGATATAGGGCATCACGCCGAGTGCAATCAGGCTCATCCGGCTGAGCGAGCCGCCCGAAAAGGCATTGAAGAAATCGAGCACGCCGCCCGAGGTCTGCTGCGACAGCTGGGCGAGCACTGACGGATCGATGCCCGGCAGCGGCACATAGCTGAGCATGCGGAAGACGATCAGCGCACCGATCGTGAACCACAGGCGCTTCTTGAGATCAGTCGCCTGGGAAAATTTCGACAGGCTGATGCCGGAGGCCATCGAGTCGGCTGCGGATGCCATATTGGTGATCGTCCCAAAAAAAACATCGGGGGAAACAAAAGCGGCGGGAAACGTTTAACCGCCCCGCCGCTCATATAGGGGCCCGATCGGGCTTGTCTAAGGCCTTTGATGCCGGATCTGCGACAACATCGCCAAGCCAGCCCGAAAAACCCGTCGCGGTACCCGGCCTGCGCCGGGCCCGCAGGGATTTATGCCTTGAACGAAGCCTTGTGCGCGATGCGCTCGAGGCGGGCTACGCCCTTCTTGGCCTTGGCCTTCTCGGCTGCGGGCACGACGACGAGAACGTCGACCTTGCCGCCGGCCTTTTCGACTGCCTCGATCGCGCCCTTCGACGCGCCGGCAACGGTAAAGGTCAGCTTGGCCGAGATCTCGCCCTTGCCGAGCAGACGGACGCCGTCCTTGCCACCGCGCGCCAGACCGGCGGCCTTGAGCGCCGCGTGGTCGAGCGCCGCACCGGCCTCGATCTTGCCGGCATCGACTGCCTTCTGGATCGCACCAAGGTTCACCTCGGCATAATCCTTGGCGAAGATGTTGTTGAAGCCGCGCTTCGGCAGACGCATGTGGAGCGGCATCTGGCCGCCTTCGAAGCCGGCGATGGACACGCCCTCACGGCTCTTCTGGCCCTTGATGCCGCGGCCGCCGGTCTTGCCCTTGCCGGAACCGATACCACGGCCGACCCGCATGCGGGACTTGCGGGCGCCTTCATTGTCGCGGAGTTCGTTCAGTTTCATGTCGTGCACTCGCTTTCGCTTTTGTCGCGCTGATTAAAAAGGTTGAGGGCGAGACACCCGAACCTGCGTTCGAGCCGTCCCGCCCTTCACCCTCCCCTTACGGGGAGGATCGTTCAGGTCAACCCTCGACCGATACCATGTGCGCGACCTTGCGGATCATTCCCCGAACTTCGGGGCTGTCCTGCAGTTCGCGCGTCTTGTGCATCTTGTTGAGGCCGAGACCGATCAGCGTCGCGCGCTGATCCTTCTCGCGGCGGATCGGCGAACCAGTCTGGGTCACCTTGATCGTGCCGCCGGTGGCTGCGTTCTTCTTCGCCATCTGTCTTACTCCGCGATCGCTGCGGCTTCGGCCTCGGCGGCCTGCGAGCCACCACGGCCGAGCAGGTCGGCGATCTTCTTGCCGCGACGCTGCGCGACCGACTTCGGGCTGACCTGGGTGGTCAGCGCCTCGAAGGTCGCACGGATCATGTTGTACGGGTTAGACGTGCCGACCGATTTGGTCACCACATCGGCCACGCCCAGGCTCTCGAAGACGGCGCGCATCGGGCCGCCCGCGATAATGCCGGTGCCCTGCGGCGCCGAACGCACGGTCACGAGGCCGGCGCCGAAATGGCCCTTGCCGTCATGATGCAGCGTGCGACCCTCGCGAAGGGGAACGCGGACCATTGCCTTCTTGGCAGCAGCCGTCGCCTTGGAGATGGCTTCCGGCACTTCGCGTGCCTTGCCATGGCCGAAGCCGACCCGGCCCTTGCCGTCGCCCACGACGACCAGCGCCGCGAAGCCGAAGCGCTTGCCGCCCTTTACCGTCTTCGAGACGCGGTTGATGTGAACCAGCTTCTCGATCAGCTCTTCGCCGCCATCGTCGGTCGCGCCGCGACGATCGTCGCGGCGGCCACGATTGCCGTCACGGCCGCCACGGCCGCGGTTGTCACCGCCGCCCGGGCCACCACGGCCACGGCCGCCACGCGGACCACGGCCCTGCGGCGCGTCCTGCGGGGCAGCTTCGCCGCCGGCAACGACTTCCGTCGTATTGATTTCGTCGGCCATTCTTAGAACTCCAATCCGGCTTCACGCGCGGCTTCCGCCAGCGCCTTCACGCGACCGTGGAACAGGAAGCCTCCGCGGTCGAACACGACCTTGGTGACGCCTGCCTGCTTCGCCGCTTCGGCGACGCGCTTGCCGACCAGGACGGCAGCATCGATGTTCGCGCCGGACGTGTTGCGCACGTCCTTCTCCAGCGTGGAGGCGGAAGCGACCGTCGTGCCCTGGGCATCGTCGATCACCTGAGCATAGATGTGCTTGCCCGAACGATGCACCGACAGGCGCGGACGGCCAGCGGCACGCGAGCGGAGCGCGGTGCGGTTGCGAAGGCGACGCTTCGCAAAGAGGGAGAGACCTTTGGTGCTCATTACTTCTTTTTCCCTTCCTTGCGGAAGATGAACTCGCCGGCGTACTTGATGCCCTTGCCCTTATAGGGCTCCGGCTTCCGCCACTGGCGAATCTCGGCGGCCAGCTGACCGACCTTCTGCTTGTCCGACCCGGAAATCTCGACGGTCGTGTTGTCCGGCGTCTTCACCTCGAGGCCTTCCGGCACGTCGATGTTGACGTCGTGGCTGTAGCCAAGCTTCAGGTTCAGGACCTTGCCCTTGGCGTCCGCACGATAACCAACGCCGGTGATCAGCAGCTTCTTGGTGAAGCCGTCCGACACGCCGGTGATCAGGTTCTGCACCAGGGTACGCTGCATGCCCCAGAAGGCACGGGCGCGCTTGGTGTCGTTCGCCGGGTTCACCGAGATGCCGCCGTCCTCGAGGACATAGCTGATCTCTTCGCGAAGCGGCATGCTCAGGGCGCCCTTGGGGCCCTTCACGCTCAGCTGCCCGCCGTCGATCGTCGCGGTCGTACCGCTCGGGATCGCGACCGGCTTCTTACCGATGCGGCTCATCAGAATACCTCCGCCAGCACTTCGCCGCCGACATTCTGCTCACGCGCTTCCGCGTCGGACAGAACGCCGCGAGGCGTCGATACGATGGTGATGCCCAGGCCATTCATGACGCGGGGCAGCTCGGTTGCGCCCGAATAGACGCGGCGGCCGGGCTTCGAGACGCGTGCGACATGCTTGATCGCAGGCTGGCCCTCGAAATATTTCAGCTCGATGCGGATGCCCTTTGCGGGGCCCATCTCTTCTTCGCTGTAGCCACGGATATAGCCCTCGCGCTGAAGCACGTCGAGCACACGGGCCCGCAGCTTGGACGCAGGCGACAGGACGGAGTCCTTGCGCGCGCGCTGGCCGTTGCGGATGCGGGTGAGCATATCACCCAGGGGATCGGTCAATGCCATCTCGTGATCCTTACCAGCTCGACTTCGTAACGCCCGGGATCAGGCCCTTGTTGGCCAGATCGCGCAGCTGAATACGGCAGAGGCGGAACTTGCGGTAATAAGCGCGGGGACGACCCGTCACTTCGCACCGGTTGCGGATGCGCGTCGGATTTCCGTTGCGCGGGATCTCTGCCATCTTCAGGCGAGCGATCAGACGATCGCCGTCATCGAGCGAATTGTCCGCCGCGATCGCCTTCAGCTTCGCATAGGCGCCGGCGTATTTCTTCACCAGCAGCTTGCGACGCTCGTTCTTGTTCACAGAACTCTTCTTAGCCATCTTACGCTGCCTTCTTTTCTTCGTCAGCTTCGATCGGGAACGGGAAGCCGAACAGGCGGAGCAGCTCGCGCGCTTCGTCGTCGGTCCGCGCAGTGGTCGTCACGATCACGTCCATGCCGCGAATCTGGTCGACCTTGTCGTAGCTGATTTCCGGGAAGATCAGCTGCTCCTTCAGACCGCAGGCATAGTTGCCGCGACCGTCGAAGCTCTTGGGGTTCAGCCCGCGGAAATCGCGAACGCGCGGCAGCGCGATCGTGATGAAGCGGTCGAGGAACTCGTACATGCGCTCGCGACGAAGGGTTACCTTCACGCCGATCGGCATGCCCTCACGCAGCTTGAACTGCGCGATCGACTTCTTCGCCTTGGTGACGACGGGCTTCTGACCTGCGATCAGTTCCATCTCGCTGGCGGCCTTGTCGACCTTCTTCTTGTCCTGCGTCGCTTCGCCAACGCCCATGTTCAGGACGATCTTGTCGAGGCGCGGGACCTCCATCGGATTCTTGTAACCGAACTTCTCGGTCATCGCCTTGATGATACGATCTTCGTAGATCGCCTTCATCCGCGGCTTGTGCGCCGCCTTCTGATTTGCATCAGCCACTGATCGTCTCCCCGGACTTCACGGCCACGCGGACCTTCTTGCCGTCCTTGGTTTCAAAGCGAACGCGCGTCGGCTTGCCATCGGCAGTCACGTGAGCGACCTTAGAAACGTGCAACGGCGCTTCGGCGCGCTTCAGGCCACCCTGGGGGTCGCCCTGGCTCGGCTTGGTGTGGCGGATCGCGATGTTCACGCCCGACACGATGACCTTGCCGTCTTTCGGCAGGGCCTGAGTGACTTCACCGGTCTTGCCCTTGTCCTTACCGGACAGGACGATGACGCGGTCACCCTTCTTGATCTTCGCAGCGGCCATTACAGAACCTCCGGCGCCAGGCTGATGATCTTCATGTGCTTGCGAGCGCGCAGCTCGCGAACCACCGGGCCAAAGATACGGGTGCCGATCGGCTCCTCGTTCTTGTTGACCAGCACTGCCGCGTTCGAATCGAAGCGGATCACGGTGCCATCGGCCCGGCGAATGTCCTTCGCCGTACGCACGATGACGGCACGGTGCACGTCGCCCTTCTTCACGCGGGCACGGGGTGCCGCTTCCTTGATGCTGACGACGATGATGTCGCCAACGCCTGCCGTCCGGCGCTTGGATCCGCCAAGCACCTTGATGCACTGCACCCGCTTCGCGCCGCTGTTGTCAGCGACCTCGAGATTGGATTGCATCTGGATCATCGATCCGGTTCCTTCTCACTCTGGGGCCGATTCCGACCGGACCCCGCCTCAACTGTCGGCGTTAGCCGTCGATGGTTGCCCGCTCGGGGGTCGCGTGGGTGTTGACCCGCTCGATCACCTTCCAGGTCTTCAGCTTGGAGATCGGTGCGGTCTCTTCGATCCGCACGGTTTCGCCCTGCTTGAACTCATTGCCCTCGTCATGGGCATGATACTTCTTCGTACGGCGGATGATCTTGCCGTAGAGCGGGTGCTTCACCTTACGCTCAACGTTCACCACAACCGTCTTGTCGGTCTTGTCCGAGACGATCACCCCGGTCAGCACGCGCTTCGGCATGTCGTTCTTCCTTACTTGGCTTCGGCCGAGCGCACGCGCTGGCTCTGCAGGGTCTTGATGCGAGCGATGTCGCGGCGGACCTCACGCACCCGGCTCGGCTTTTCGAGCTGGTTCGTGGCTGCCTGGAAGCGGAGGTTGAATGCCTCGCGCTTCAGGTTGCCCAGCTCCTCGTCGAGCTGGTCTTCGGTCTTCGCCGTGAGGTCGGAGCGACGGGTGTCGATCTTGCTCATGTTATGCAACTCCCAGATGCGAGGTGTCGCCGAGACGGGCAACGACCTTCACCTTGATCGGCAGCTTCATCGCGGCGCGGCTGAACGCCACGGCTGCGATATCGCCAGGAACACCGTCCAGCTCGAACAGGATCCGGCCGGGCTTGACCCGGGCGGCCCAATATTCAGGCGAACCTTTGCCCTTGCCCATGCGGACTTCGGCAGGCTTCGACGTGACCGGAACGTCCGGGAACACGCGGATCCACAAACGCCCCTGGCGCTTGATGTGACGCGTGATCGCGCGGCGAGCCGCCTCGATCTGGCGTGCGGTGATCCGCTCCGGCTCCATCGCCTTCAGCCCGTAAGAGCCGAAGTTGAGGGTCGTGCCGCCCTTGGCATCGCCATGGATCCGGCCCTTGAAGGCCTTGCGGAACTTGGTCTTTTTCGGTTGCAGCATTGCTCTTGTTCCTTAGCGAGCCGGGCGCACGCCGGAGGTTTGAGCCTCCATCATGATCCGGTCCTGCGCCATCGGGTCGTGACCCAGGATTTCGCCCTTGAAGATCCAGACCTTCACGCCGCACACGCCATAAGCGGTGTGTGCCTGCGCTTCGGCATAGTCGACGTTCGCGCGCAGCGTGTGCAGCGGAACGCGGCCTTCGCGATACCATTCGGACCGGGCGATCTCGGCGCCGCCGAGACGGCCACCGCAATTGATCCGGATGCCCTCTGCACCAAGGCGCATCGCCGACTGAACCGCACGCTTCATGGCGCGGCGGAAAGCGATACGACGCTCAAGCTGATCGGCAATGCCCTGGGCGACGAGCTTGGCGTCGACTTCAGGCTTGCGGATCTCGACGATGTTCAGCGACACGTCGGACGAGGTCATCTTGCCGAGGAGGCGGCGCAGCTTCTCGATGTCCGCACCCTTCTTGCCGATGATCACGCCAGGGCGTGCGGCATAGATGGAAACGCGGCACAGCTTGGCCGGACGCTCGATCACCACCTTGGAGATCGCCGCCTGGGGCAGCGTCTTCATGATGAAGGTGCGGATCTTCAGATCCTCGAGCAGGAGGCGGCCGTAATCGGCGCCTTCCGCATACCAGCGGCTGTCCCAGGTACGGTTGATCTGGAGACGCAGACCGATCGGATTGCTCTTTTGACCCATTATGCTTCTTCCTGCTCGCGCACGACGATCCGCAGCCGTGAGAACGGCTTGAGGATGCGCGTCGATTTGCCACGACCGCGGGTCGCGAAACGCTTCATGACGATCGACTTGCCAACCGAAGCCTCCGACACGACGAGCGCATCGACATCGAGGTTATGGTTGTTCTCCGCATTGGCGATCGCCGAGGCGAGAACCTTGCGGGCATCGACTGCCATCGCCTTGGTCGAGAAAGCGAGGATGTTCATCGCATCGCCGGCCTTCTTGTTGCGGATGAGCGCAGCGACGAGACCGAGCTTCTGAGCCGAGCCGCGAATCTGCGTACCGACCGAGAGAGCTTCCTTCTCACCGACCTTGCGGGGGGATTTTGCCTTCGACATCAGCGCTTGCCCTTCTTGTCGGCGGCATGGCCGGGGAAGTAACGCGTCGGCGCGAACTCGCCGAGCTTCATCCCAACCATGTCCTCGTTGACGGACACGGGCACGAACTTGCGACCGTTATAAACGGTGAAGGTCAGGCCAACGAACTGCGGCAGGATCGTGGAGCGGCGCGACCAGGTCTTGATCGGTGCACGCGCGTTGGTTTCCTGCGCGGTCTCTGCCTTCTTGAGCAGATGGAGGTCCACGAAGGGACCCTTCCAGACGGAACGAGCCATTGCGGTTAGCCCTTCTTCTTCGCGTGACGCGACCGGATGATCATCTTGTCGGTCGCCTTGTTGTGACGGGTGCGAGCACCCTTGGTCGGCTTGCCCCACGGGGTGACCGGATGACGGCCGCCCGAGGTCCGGCCTTCACCACCGCCGTGCGGATGGTCGACCGGGTTCTTGGCGACGCCGCGGGTCAGCGGGCGCTTGCCCAGCCAACGGTTGCGGCCGGCCTTGGCGAGGTTGGTGTTGCCGTTGTCCGGGTTGGACACCGCACCGACGGTCGCCATGCAGTTCGAGTGGATATAGCGCTGCTCGCCCGAGTTGAGGCGGACCATCACCATGCCCTTGTCGCGACCTACGACCTGCACATAGGTGCCGGCCGAACGTGCGAGCTGACCACCCTTGCCGGGCTTCATCTCGACGTTGTGGACGATCGTGCCGACCGGCATCTGACCGAGTTCCATGGCATTGCCAGGCTTCACGTCGGTCTTCTTGCCGGCAACAACCTTGTCGCCGACGGCGAGGCGCTGCGGCGCGATGATGTAGGCGAGCTCTTCGTCCGGATACTTGATCAGGGCGATGAACGCGGTGCGGTTGGGATCATATTCGATCCGCTCGACCGTACCGTCCACGTCCCACTTGCGACGCTTGAAGTCGATCATACGATAGCGCTGCTTGTGACCGCCGGCGATGCCGCGCGAGGTGACATGGCCCTTGTTGTTGCGGCCGCCAGTCTTGCGCTTGCCTTCGGTCAGCGCCTTGATCGGGCCGCCCTTGTGCAGACCGCTGCGGTCGACGAGGATAAGACCGCGTCGTGCCGGGCTGGTCGGGTTGTAATGCTTAAGTGCCATTACTGGATTCCCGTCGTCACATCGATCGACTGGCCGTCAGCCAGCGTCACAATCGCCTTCTTGATGTCGGAGCGCGTGTAGGGAACGCCCTTCCACTTCTTCGTCTTGCCCTTCTGGACAATCGTGTTCACGCCGGTGACCTTGACCGAGAAAAGCGCCTCGACGGCCGCCTTGATCTCGGGCTTGGTCGCGTCGCCGGCGACCTTGAACACAACGGCGTTCTGCTCGCTGAGCAGGGTCGCCTTCTCGGTGATGTGCGGAGCGACGATCACGTCATAATGACGGACGTCGATCTCGGCTTTCTGCTTCTTAGCCATTGAAGCGCGCCTCCAGCTTTTCGACAGCGGAGCGCGTCAGCACCAGCGTGTCATGCTTCAGGATGTCGTAAACGTTGGCGCCGGCGGCCGGCAGCACGTTGATCTCGTGGAGATTGCCCGCGGCGAGCGCGAAGCTCGTCTCGACCATGTCACCATCGATCACCAGTGCCGTCTTGCCGAGGCCGAGCTTCGCCCAATCCGCGATCAGCGTCTTGGTCTTGCTCTCGGCCACTGCCAGGCTGTCCATCACGACCAGCGAGCCGGCCTTGGCGTGGCTGCTGAGAGCCATGCGCAGGCCGAGTGCCCGGATCTTCTTGTTCAACGACGGGTTGAAATCACGGACGCGAGCGCCGTGAGCCTTACCACCACCAACGAAGGTGGGAGCGCGGCGATCGCCGTGACGAGCGGTACCGCCGCCCTTCTGACGACCGAACTTCTTGCCGGTACGGGCAACGTCGGCGCGCTCGCGAGTGCCGCGTGCGGTGGCACGACGCTTCTCGAGCTGCCAGGTAACGACGCGGTGCAGGATGTCGGCGCGCGGGTCGAGGCCGAAGACCTCGTCGTTGAGCTCGATATCGCCGGCTTTCGCCTTTGCGTCGAAGGACTGAATAGTGACCTTCATGTTCAGCCCTCCTGGCCTTCGGTCGCTTCCGGAGCGGCCGTCTCTTCGGCGGGCGTCTCGGCGGGAGCGGAGTTGCTGTTCGCGGCGGCCTTCAGGCCGGCCGGGTACGGCGCATCGGCGTGACGGGCGACCTTGACGGCGTCCTTGACGAGCAGCCAGCCACCCTTCGAGCCGGGCACGGAGCCCTTCACGAAGATCAGGCCACGCTCGACGTCAGTCGATACGATTTCGAGATTCTGCTGGGTGCGGTTCTTGTCACCCATCTGGCCGGCCATCTTCTTGTTCTTGAAGACCTTGCCCGGATCCTGACGCTGACCGGTCGAACCGAGCGAACGGTGCGAGACGGACACGCCGTGGGTGGCGCGCAGACCGCCGAAGCCCCAACGCTTCATGCCGCCCGCGAAACCCTTACCCTGGGTGACGCCCTGGATGTCGACGATCTGGCCGGCGACATAATGGTCAGCCGAAATCTCGGCGCCCACTTCGAGCACGGCGTCGTCGGAGACGCGGAATTCGGCAACCTTCGCCTTGGGCTCAACTTCAGCCTTGCCGAAGTGGCCGCGCTGCGGCTTGGCGACATTCTTCGCCTTGGCGGTGCCAGCACCAAGCTGGACAGCGGTATAACCATCACGGTCGGCCTCGCGAACGGCCACTACCTGCAGATTTTCCAGTGCCAGAACGGTCACGGGCACATGGCGCCCATCGTCCTGGAACAAGCGGGTCATCCCCATTTTCTTCGCGATCACGCCAGTGCGCATGATCCTTGCTCCCATTACAGAGGCCCGCCGGAACCATTTCCGACGGGCGTGTCAGCCCAAATTGTAGAAGTCGCCCCGTCCCGGGCTGGTGCCCAGCTAGCTGGGCGTGACGGGGGACTCGGGCCCGGGCCACATCTTTCGAAAAAGAGGGCTCGGCGGTATCCCTACTCAGGCTCCACCGCAGTGGAGCCGAATCTCGTTTGGAGCGCGGCCTTTAGGCCAGCTTGATCTCCACGTCTACACCCGCGGCAAGATCGAGCTTCATAAGCGCGTCTACCGTCTGCGGGGTCGGCTGAACGATGTCCAGCATCCGCTTGTAGGTACGGACTTCGAACTGCTCACGCGACTTCTTGTCGATGTGCGGTCCGCGGTTAACCGTGAACTTCTCGATGCGCGTCGGAAGAGGGATAGGACCGCGAATAAGAGCGCCAGTGCGGCGAGCAGTGTCGGCGATGTCGCCGGTTGCCTGATCGAGCACACGATGATCGAATGCCTTCAGACGAATCCGAATATTCTGCGTTTCCATAACCCTACCGATGCGAAAGAGCGGGCCGTCTGTACGACGACTCTTGGTTGTTCACTAAAATAGCAACCGCCCGACTCTCCGCTGCAAGAGCGGAGAATCGGGCGGAGGCGCGTCTATATTACTTCGAGATGCCGCTGACAACCCCTGCGCCGACGGTACGACCGCCCTCGCGAATGGTGAAGCGCTGGCCCACGTCCATGGCGATCGGCGCAATGAGCTTGACGCCCAGAGCGATGTTGTCGCCCGGCATGACCATCTCGGTGCCCTCAGGCAGCTCGACGGTGCCGGTCACGTCCGTGGTACGGAAGTAGAACTGCGGACGATAATTGGCGAAGAACGGCGTGTGACGGCCACCTTCGTCCTTCGACAGCACGTACACTTCCGACTGGAAGTCGGTGTGCGGCTTGATCGAGCCCGGCTTGCAGAGAACCTGGCCACGCTCGACTTCGTCGCGCGCAACACCACGGATCAGCGCACCGACGTTGTCGCCTGCCTGGCCCTGGTCGAGCAGCTTGCGGAACATTTCGACGCCCGTGACGGTGGTCTTGCGGGTGTCGTGGATGCCGACGATCTCGACTTCCTCGCCAACCTTGACGATGCCGGTCTCGACGCGGCCGGTGACGACGGTGCCGCGACCCGAGATCGAGAACACGTCCTCGATCGGCATCATGAACGGCTTGTCGAGCGGACGCTCCGGCTGCGGGATGTACTCGTCGACAGCCTGCATCAGCTTGAGGACGGCGTCATGGCCGATCTCAGGCGTCTTGTCGGTGAGCGCGGCAACGGCCGAACCCGGGATCACGGGGATGTCATCGCCCGGGAAGTCGTACGAGCTGAGCAGCTCGCGGATTTCCAGCTCGACCAGCTCGAGGATCTCGGCGTCGTCGACCAGGTCGACCTTGTTCATGAACACGACCATCGCCGGCACGCCGACCTGACGAGCGAGCAGGATGTGCTCGCGGGTCTGCGGCATCGGGCCGTCGGTGGCGGACACGACCAGGATCGCGCCGTCCATCTGGGCTGCGCCGGTGATCATGTTCTTCACATAATCGGCGTGGCCCGGGCAATCGACGTGCGCATAGTGGCGCGCAGCCGTCTCGTACTCGACGTGGGCGGTCGAGATCGTGATGCCACGCTCGCGCTCTTCCGGCGCCTTGTCGATGTTGTCGTAGCTCGTGAAGGTGGCGCCACCGGTCTCGGCGAGCACCTTGGTGATCGCGGCCGTCAGCGACGTCTTGCCATGGTCGACGTGACCGATGGTGCCGATGTTGAGATGCGGCTTCGTCCGCTCAAACTTTGCTTTTGCCATTTTCGCCTCTTCTTATTCAAATTCCGGGGTCGCTGCGGAGCCGCGCGGACGCGGCCCTTTAGCGACTGATTTCAGATTACGCCAGCTTCGCCTTCACTTCGTCGGCAACGTTGGCAGGAACCTCGTCGTAATGCGAGAACTGCATCGAGTATTGTGCGCGGCCCTGGCTGAACGAGCGGAGCTGGTTCACATAGCCGAACATGTTCGCCAGCGGCACGACTGCCTCGACTGCCGTAGCGTTACCGCGGCTGTCGGTGCCCTGGATCTGACCACGGCGGCTGTTGAGATCGCCGATGACGTCACCGAGATAATCCTCGGGCGTCACGACCTCGACCTTCATGATCGGCTCCAGCAGCTTGATGCCGGCCTTCTGGGCCGCTTCACGCATCGCACCACGGGCGCAGATTTCGAACGCCAGTGCCGACGAATCGACGTCATGGTATTTACCGTCGATCAGCTGCACTTCGAAATCGATGATCGGGAAACCGATCAGCGACCCCGTCTCGGCGGTCTCCCGCATGCCCTTCTCGACCGAAGGGATATATTCCTTCGGAACGTTACCGCCCTTGATCTGGTCGGAGAACACGAAGCCCGAGCCACGCTCGCCAGGAATGACCTTGATCTTGATCTCGGCGAACTGACCCGAACCACCCGACTGCTTCTTGTGGGTGTAGGACATTTCGATCGGCTTTGCGAGATATTCGCGATACGCCACCTGCGGCGCGCCGACATTTGCCTCGACCTTGAACTCGCGACGCATGCGGTCGACCAGGATCTCGAGATGGAGCTCGCCCATCCCCTTGATGATGGTCTGGCCACTCTCGACGTCGGACGTCACGCGGAACGAAGGATCCTCGCGAGCGAGACGATTGAGCGCGATGCCCATCTTCTCCTGGTCGGCCTTCGTCTTCGGCTCCACCGCGACCTCGATGACGGGATCCGGGAACTCCATCCGCTCCAGGATGATCGGAGCGTTCGCCGCGCACAGCGTATCACCGGTCGTGGTATCCTTGAGGCCCGCCAGAGCGACGATGTCGCCGGCATAGGCCACCTGGATGTCCTCACGGTCGTTCGCATGCATCAGCAGCATGCGGCCAACCTTTTCCTTCTTGTCCTTGACCGAGTTGACCACCATCGACGCGGTTTCGAGCTTGCCCGAATAGATGCGTGCGAACGTCAGCGTACCGACGAAGGGATCGTTCATGATCTTGAACGCCAGCGCCGAGAACGGCGCATCGTCGGTCGGCGGACGCGTGTCCGGGGTTACGCCGTCGATCTTCAGACCTTCGACGTCCTTGATGTCCAGCGGCGACGGCAGATAGTCGACGACCGCGTCGAGCAGGGGCTGAACGCCCTTGTTCTTGAACGCGGAGCCGCACAGCACCGGCACGAACGAGAAGTTCAGCGTGCCCTTGCGGATCAGCTTCTTCAGCGTCGCGACGTCGGGCTCGTTGCCCTCGAGATACTGCTCCATGATGTCGTCGTCCTGCTCGACGGCCATCTCGATCAGTTCGGAACGAGCGGTCGCAGCAGCATCGGCCAGATCGGCGGGAATGTCGCGATATTCGAACTTCGCGCCCAGCGACTCTTCGAGCCAGATGATCGCGCGGTTCTCGACGAGATCGACGAGGCCCTTGAAATCACCCTCAAGGCCGATCGGAAGATACAGCACCGCCGGACGCGCGCCCAGGCGATCCTTGATCATCTGCACGCAGCGATCGAAGTTCGCGCCGGTGCGGTCGAGCTTGTTGACGAAGCACATCCGCGGGACGTGATACTTCTCGGCCTGACGCCACACGGTCTCGGACTGCGGCTCGACACCGGCAACGCCGTCGAAGCAGGCGACAGCACCGTCGAGCACGCGCAGCGAACGCTCGACTTCAATCGTGAAGTCGACGTGGCCGGGGGTGTCGATGATGTTGATGCGATGGTCGTTCCAGAAGCACGTCGTTGCAGCCGACGTGATCGTGATCCCGCGCTCCTGCTCCTGCTCCATCCAGTCCATCGTCGCGGTGCCCTCATGGACCTCGCCGATCTTGTAGGACTTGCCGGTGTAGTAGAGGATACGCTCGGTCGTCGTCGTCTTGCCGGCGTCGATGTGCGCCATGATGCCGATATTGCGGTACATGTCGAGCGGATGGCTGCGGGCCATGATCGTTTCCTTGAGCGATGTAGGAGGCCGGGGATCGTCCCCGGCCTTCACGATATAGGAGGTTTTATTACCAGCGGTAGTGGCTGAAGGCGCGGTTCGCTTCAGCCATACGATGGGTGTCTTCGCGCTTCTTCACCGCGTTGCCACGGTTATTCGACGCGTCGAGCAGTTCGCCCGACAGACGGGCCGACATGGTGTTCTCGGACCGCGCGCGCGCAGCGTTGATCAGCCAGCGGATCGCCAGCGCCTGGGCGCGCTCGGGACGCACTTCGACGGGAACCTGATAGGTCGCACCACCGACGCGGCGCGAACGGACTTCGATGCCCGGCTTCACATTGGCGAGCGCCTCGTGAAACACGCCGATCGGATCCTTCTTCGCGCGCTGCTCGACGGTCGAGAGGGCACCATAGACGATCAGTTCGGCGACGGACTTCTTGCCGTCCAGCATGACGCTGTTCATGAACTTGGAGAGAACCTCATCACCATATTGGGGATCAGGCAGGATGACCCGCTTTTCGGGACGACGACGACGTGCCATTGGTTTTTCCTTCTAAACTTCAGCCCTGGGGGTCGGAAGCTCCAGCACCTGTATGAACAGGGTGGAGCCGACCGGCTTACTTCGGACGCTTAGCGCCGTACTTGGAACGCGACTGGCGGCGATCCTTCACACCCTGCGTATCGAGCACGCCGCGGAGAACGTGATAGCGGACGCCGGGAAGGTCGCGAACGCGGCCGCCACGGATCAGCACCACGGAGTGCTCCTGGAGGTTGTGCCCCTCGCCGGGGATGTAGCTKATGACTTCGCGCTGGTTGGTCAGGCGGACCTTGGCAACCTTGCGCAGAGCCGAGTTCGGCTTCTTCGGAGTCGTCGTGTAGACGCGGGTGCAGACGCCACGCTTCTGCGGGTTCTGCTCCATTGCAGGGACCTTGGACTTGGCCTTCTGCGGGTCGCGGCCCTTGCGGACCAGCTGGTTGATCGTCGGCATGAATCTCTTCACCTTAGACTGTGGTTACTTTGCTGGAGCCATGACGCTCGGGAATACAAAAAGGACCGCTGGGTGGACTTTCGACCCCCCGGGTCCTGGAATGCATCCAGCAATGTTCAAGCTTGTCCCGACAGGTACGGTCCCGTCGGAGCAGCGGCGCCTATACAAGCCGACTCGGGGGTGGTCAATGGCGCCCGAGCGAGGCGCTTGGAACATGGACGTCCACAGACCTGCTCGCGCAGAGCCAGGTCGAGACGCTATGCCGTGGAAGCGTGTCTCGACTTCGCTCGACTCGAAGGGTTAGGAGATGGGCGTGACGTATGATCTCCTTATCATCGGCGGCGGCATCAATGGCTGTGCGATCGCGCGTGAAGCCTCCCTGCTCGGTCTCAAGGTCCTGCTGGTAGAGCGCGACGATCTCGCCGGCCATACCTCCTCGGCCTCGACCAAGCTGATCCATGGCGGGCTGCGCTATCTCGAATATTACGACTTCAAGCTGGTCGCCGAGGCGTTACGCGAGCGCGAGCGGCTGATCCACGCCGCGCCGCACATCATCCGTCCGCTGCTGTTCGTGCTGCCGCAGGAGAATTCGGTGCGGCCCTGGTGGATGATCCGGATCGGCCTCTATCTCTACGACATGCTCGGCGGGAAGATGTCCCTGCCCCGCTCACGCGGGCTACGTGCCGGCGACATGGCCTATTCGGCGCCGCTCAAGGGCGGCAACCGGGGCTTCGTCTATTCCGACGCCGCCGTCGATGATTCGCGCCTGACCGTGCTCAATGCGATCGACGCCGCCGACAATGGCGCCGAAATCGCTGTCGGCGTCGCGCTCGAGTCGGCGCGGCGCGATGGCGAGGTCTGGCTGGCAAAACTCTCTGATGGGCGCGAGATCACCGCCCGTGCCGTCGTCAATGCCGCCGGCCCCTGGGTCCACCGGATGCTCGACGATCTGGGTGTCAGCGCAAAGAGCGACGTGCGGCTGGTCAAGGGCAGCCATATCGTCGTGCCGAAGCTCTATGAGGGCGACCACGCCTATATCCTGCAGCTTTCCGACCGCCGAATCGTCTTCGCCATTCCCTATCAGGGCGCTTTCACCGAGATCGGCACCACCGACATTCCGGTCGAGAACCCGGAGGATGCGACGATCAGCGAGGACGAGATCACCTATCTTTGCGAGGCGGCCAACAGCCATTTCGTAAAAAAGATCAGTCCCGCCGACGTGACGTCGAGCTGGTCGGGAGTCCGCCCGCTCTACGACGACGGTGCGAGCGAGGCGAAGGCAGTCACCCGCGACTATGTGCTGGAACTCGACACAGAAGGCCCTGCCCTGCTCAGTGTGTTCGGCGGCAAGATCACCACCGCGCGACATCTGGCCGAAGAGGCGATGGGCAGGCTCGCCGAATCGCTTGGCCTGTCGGCCCATCCGGTGACCCGCGCCCGGGTCTTTCCGGGCGGCGCCATTCCCGACTTCGCGCTGTTCCTGGCGCAGGTCCGCACGACCTGGCCCTTTCTCGGCCAGACTCGCTCGGAACGCATGGCGCATGCCTATGGCACGATGCTGGCCGACATGCTGCACGGCGTGACCGACGAGGCCGGCATGGGCGCCGATCTCGGCGGCGGCCTGACCGAGATCGAGGCGCGCTGGATGAAGAGCCGCGAATGGGCCCGCACGCCCGAGGACGCGCTGATGCGCCGCAGCAAGATCGGCCTGCATCTGACCGAAACCGAATGCGCAGCGTTCGCCGGGCGCTGGGCAGCACTCAGCTGAGAAAACTCGCCAGCGCGTTGGGATGGATCGCCCAGCCGGCAAAACCGGCAATGCCCATGAGCAATCCGAACCCGCCAAAGCCCCAGGCGGCGAACAGCAGCCACCGGGTCTCGGCCAGCGCGGCGACCGCCGCCAGCGATACCGCGATCGAGATCAGCGCGTCGCACATGTCGAACTGATCGTCATGGACGTTCAGCGCGTCATATTGCGCATCGTTCGCCTCGGCCTTCGCCTTCAGCCGCGGCGTCTCGGCCGCATATTTCCCGAGCTCGGCATCCATCGAGACCAGCGCCGCACGGGCGGCCGGTGACGGAGTCGCCCCGGCGATCACCGTCATCTGGGCCTTTGCCGTCTCGACGATATGCGCCTTGGTACGGGTCGCCTGATATTCAGACCAGGTATCGATTGCATCGCTCTTTGCGAGTTGCATCCCCTGGACCAGATTGTCGTCCTTGATGTTCGCCACCGCCATGAAGACCGAGAGGATGACCACCGTCATCGCCACCAGTCGATTCAGCGTGCGGTCACGGCCACCCTCGGGGAGATCATCCTGCATGCACTGTCCTTCGTCATGAGCATTCTCCCGGATCGCAGAGAGTGGTGACCATCAGGCCGCCGCGCAATAGGGACCGGATTTTGACGTGAGGGGCAGGGATACTCTAGCGGACCGCGCATGACCGACCATCCCCCTCTTCGCGTGACCGCTCTTTACCGCTTCGCCCGCTTCCCCGACCCGGCGGCGTTGCGCGTACCGCTGGAGCGCCTGTGCGAGGAGAATGGGGTCCGCGGCACGATCCTGCTCGCTGGCGAAGGAATCAACGGCACCATCGCCGGCGCGCCGGACGCGATCGACCGGGTGCTGGCCCATATCCGCACCCTGCCGGGTTGCACCGATATCGAGGTGAAGGACAGCCATGCGGAAAAGATGCCGTTCCACCGCCTGAAGGTCCGCCTCAAGCGCGAGATCGTCACGATGGGCGAGCCCGATATCGATCCGCTCGAGGACGTCGGCCACTATGTCCCGCCGGCCGAGTGGAATGCGCTGATCGAGGCGCCCGGTACGATCCTGATCGATACGCGCAACGATTATGAAGTGGCGATCGGCAGTTTCACCGGCGCGATCGACCCCAAGACCCACAGCTTCCGCGACTTCCCCGCCTGGTTCCGCGCGCACCGCGAAGAATTCGAGACCGCGCCCAAGATCGCGATGTTCTGTACCGGCGGCATCCGCTGCGAGAAGGCGACAGCCTTTCTCAAGGCCGAGGGGCTGGACGAGGTCTATCATCTCGAAGGCGGCATCCTGAAATATCTGGAGCAAGTCCCTGCTGAGCGGAGCCGCTGGGAAGGCGAATGCTTCGTCTTCGACCAGCGCGTGTCGGTGAAGCACGGACTGGAACTCGGCACGCACGCCCTGTGTCACGCCTGCCGCATGCCGGTGAGCACAGGGGACCAGGCCTCACCGCACTATGTCGAGGGTGTGAGCTGCCCCACCTGCCACGATTCTCGCGATGAAGCGCAGCGCGCAAGCTATGCCGAACGCCACCGCCAGGAGCGCTTGGCCGAGGCACGCGGCGAAATGCATGTCGGGCGGGTGTTCGGAGAAACCTCGTCAGACTGATCCTCCATTCTTTCCCTTCCCCGGCGAAGGCCGGGGCCCAGTTGGAAAGGTGGATAAAACGAAGCGCAACACCGGTCAGAATCGCCCCCAACTGGACCCCGGCCTTCGCCGAGGAAGCAGAAGGGTGAGGCAAGCCATCGAAATAAATTTCGACCGCTGTCGAATCCCCCGCCCCTCGCCCGTCTCCGCTATACGATCGCATCGTGCGATCGCAGATGGAGGACCGACCGATGCAGTACATGCTCCTGATCTATGAGGACGAGACGGTCTACGGCGAGGAGCATGATAGTCCCGCCGTGATGGAGATCGTTCAGCGCCACATGGCGTTCGGCGACGATCTCGGCGACGCGCGCAAGGGCGGCGCCGGCCTTCACCCGACCAATGCCGCGACCACGATCGTCACCCGTTCCGGCGCGCAAACCATCCATGACGGCCCGTTCGCCGAAACCAAGGAGCAGCTTGGCGGCTTCTACCTGATCGACGCACCCGATCTCGATGCGGCGATCGCCATCGCAAAGAAGCTACCGCTCCATGCAGATGGCTCGATCGAGATCCGGCCGGTGCTCGGCGGGATGGATTGAGCCCATCGCTCGACCGGGCCGCGCGCGATCATGGCGCGCGGGTGCGTGCCGCGCTGGCGGCCCGGTTTCGTGACCTCGACATCGCCGAGGAGGCCTTTGCCGAGGCCTGCGCCCGTGCCGCGACGGCCTGGACAAGCGAGACGCCGCGCGATCCGGCCGCCTGGCTATACCGCGTCGCCGACCGTGCCGCGCTCGACATGGTCCGGCGCCGCGCCGTGCGCACGGGCGCCACCCTGCCGGACCCCGAGCAGCAGCCGAGCCCCGAGGAGGAACTGATGGCCGACACCAGGCTCATCCCGGACGAGCGGCTGCGGCTGATCTTTATCTGCTGCCACCCCGCCATCCAGCCCGAAGCGCGTGCGGCACTGACGCTCAAGCTGGTCTGCGGCCTCTCGACATCGGAAATCGCCCGCGCCTTCCTCCTGCCCGAACCGACGCTGGCGCAACGGCTGGTGCGCGCAAAGAACAAGATCGCCGCGGCCGGCGTACCCTTCGAAGTGCCCGGCCCGGAGGCCTGGCCGGTCCGGCTCGACGCCGTGCTGAGCACGATCGAGATCGCCTATGCCAAGGCACATGAGGATGGCGGGGGCAGCGGCCGGCATGCTGGCTATGCTCGGGAGGTGCTGGGCATCACCGCGACGCTGGCCAGACTGGCGCCGAACGAGCCCGAGGTGCTGGCGCTGGCTGCAACGGTGCGCTTCGCCGAGGCACGGCGGCCGGCGCGGGTTGATGCCGACGGGGTGATGGTGCCGCTCGACCGGCAGAATCCCGTGACGTGGGAAAAGGCGATGATCACCGAGGCTCGGCCCTACCTCGCCCGCGCACTTCGCGCCGGACCGCCTGGACGGCGCACCCTGCAAGCGCTCGTCCACGCGGAATGGTGCGCGCGGCTGTCGCTGGACGAGCCGGCCCCATGGCGTTCGGTGGTCGTCCTGTACGACGCGCTGCTCGCGCTACGCGACGATGCCATCACCCGGCTTAACCGCGCGGTCGCGCTCGCCGAGATTGCGGGGCCGCAGACGGCGCTGGAAGAAGTCGATGCGCTGGACGCGCCTGGCCTAGCGGACTTCCTGCCATATCACGCCGATCTTCTCGGGCGGATCGGCCTGAACGATGCGGCGCATGAGGCCTATGAATCGGCACTGCGACTCGGACCGGAGCACGCCGAACGCCTTTGGCTGGAAAGGCGATGCGCGGCGTTGAGGAACTGACAGCCATCTTCTTCGTCACCCCGACTTGTTGTGGGGTGACGGCGCTACGAAGCTGAAGGCGGAAGATTTCGGAACGGTGGATACAGTAACAAGTCCGGTATGACGGCCTGAGAGGCTCCTACCCCTTCATCTGCCGCGCAACCGCCTTCATCGTTGCCTTGCCATAAGGCGGCTTGAGCCCGGCGATCTTTGCCACATCCAGCCTCACCTGCTTGTACACGCTCTTGGCGTGACTGAACGTCCGGAAGCCGTCGAGCCCGTGATAGGCCCCCATGCCCGAAGGCCCGACCCCGCCGAACGGCAGATCCTCCATGCTGATATGGAAAATCACATCGTCCAGCGTCACGCCCCCCGCGATGGTCCGGTCGAGCACCTGCCGGCGCTCCCCTTCGTCACTACCGAAATAATAGAGCCCGAGCGGCCGGTCGCGGCGGTTCACCTGGGCGATCGCGTCGCCGATCCCGTCATAGCGGCGCACCGGCAGGATCGGGCCGAAGATCTCCTCCTGCATGACCGCCATGTCGTCGGTCACGTCGGTGACGATGTGCAGCGGCATCTTGCGCGCGTTGGACGCGCCGAAATCCTCGTTCGCCGGATTGACCGTCTCGACCTTCGCTCCCTTGGCGCGGGCATCGTCGAGCAGGCCGTTGAGCCGCGCGAAATGCCGGTCATTGATGACCGAGGTGTAGTCGGGATTGGAGAGCAGGGTCGGATACATCGCCGTAGCCGCGGCCTTCAGCCCGCTCACCACCTCGGCCTCCTGCGCCGCCTCGACGAGCATGTAATCGGGTGCCAGGCAAATCTGTCCGGCGTTCAGCATCTTGCCGAGCGCCACACGCTCGGTCGCCTTTGTCAGATCGGCCGACTTGCCGATGATCACCGGCGACTTGCCGCCAAGCTCGAGCGTCACCGGCGTGAGATTGTCGGCCGCCGCGTGCAGGATGTGCTTCCCGACAGCGGTCGCGCCGGTGAAGATCAGATGATCGAACGGGAGTTCGGCGAATGCCTTGCCAACGTCCGGCCCGCCCGAGACAAAGGCGAGTTCATCGGCCGCGAAATAGTCGCCCACGATCTCCTCGAACAGGGCGGCGACGCGGGGCGTGTACTCGCTCGTCTTCACCATCGCCCGGTTGCCCGCAGCAAGCACACCGGCCAGCGGCGACATGACGAGATTCACCGGGAAATTCCACGGCGCGATCACACCGACCACTCCCTTGGGCTGATATTCGATCCACGCCTTGGCTCCGAGCAGGCCGAGCGGGAACAGCACCGGGCGCTTTTCCGGCCGCGCCCATTTCTCGACCGATTTCAGCGCGTGATGAATCGGCGTGATCGAGCTGGCGATATCGGTCAGCATCGATTGCTCGCGGCTGCGATGCCCGAAATCCTCGCTCAGCGCGTCGCAGAATTTCCCGGCATTGTCGCTGATCATCGCGGCTGCACGCTTCAGCCGGTCCTTGCGGACCGCGATCGACACCGGCAGTTCGGCCATGAACGCCTCGCGCTGGCTCTTGAGGATTTCCTGCATCGTCGCCATCGTCTCTCTCCCCTGCCCGCCCTGTGGCGTGACTATTCTATGCGGCGCAACCGATCAGGCCGGCCACCGGTACCACTATGCTATCCTGACCCGTCCGGTCGATCCTGAGTGTCGCTTCCGGCACCGAGGCGCCGTCCTTCAGGTCGCCGCGAGTCGCGATCGACATGGTCAGCACCGCGGTCACGTCGCCCGCCCGATATTGGGTTGTGCCGGCAAAACCGTAGCCGCCTGGCTCATGTTCTTCGGTACGCGGCAGATCGGTCAGCGTCCCGCCGACCGACAGGCGAAGCTGCGCCGGGTCAGCTCCGGCCATCGCGACCAGGGCGCGGGTGCCGCTTGCGGTCCACAGAAAGGCGGCACAGCCCTTAGTCGGCAAGGCCTGGGTCGGGATCGCGCCGATCGGCAGGCCATCGATCGCGGCCGGCGGCGGTGTCTGGGCGGAAGCGGCGCCGGCGAGCAGTACCTGCAGGATCGCGAAAAGCTTCATCCTCCCGACCCTAACAGGAACAGCCATGCCGGGTAAGCGGCGATCGCGAGCAGGGCGCCGAACGGCATCCGATCGTCCAGCTTCGCGGCGCGGCCACGCAGCATTCCGACCAGAACGAAGGCGAGGCCGGTCAGCGCGGCGAGCAGTAACACCGACGGCAGCATACGCCAGCCAAGCCACAGCCCAATAGCGCAGAGCAGCTTGGGATCGCCCCCGCCCAGCCCTTCGCGGCCGCGCAGTCTTTTGTACGCGAAGCCGATCAGCCAGAGCGAGCCGAAACCGGCAGCGCCGCCGATCAGTCGATCGACCAGCGGCGGATCAATTCCCGCGACGCCCGCGACCAGGCCGGCAAGCGCCAGGGTGAGTGTCAGCGGATCAGGCAGCCAAAATTCCGTAATATCGAGCGCAGCGAGCGTAAGCAGTAGCCAGCCGAACACCGAGCCGGCCAGAGCAGCCGGCCCCGGAACCACCAGCCCCGCGATCACCCCGATGCCGAGCGCGGTAAGCTCGATCTGCCAGTGCAACGGGTCGATCGGCGCGGCACAATGCCGGCAACGCCCCCGCGCCATCGCGGCGCTGACCAGCGGGATCAGGTCGCGCGGGCCGAGTACCACATCGCAGCCGTCGCAATGCGATCGGCCTTTCAGCACGGAACGATCCTGCGGCCAGCGGATCACCAGCGTGGCGAGGAAGCTGCCGATCACTGCGCCGAGTATACCGAGCACGACCGGCCAGACCCAGGACTCAACCATTGGGCTTCTTGCGTACGAGATAGCGATAGACACCGAACAGATTGATCCCGAACAGCACGACATTCTGCGTGCCGAGCGCGAAATCATGGGTCAGCACGGAACCAGCGATCCAGGCGATCGACGAGGCGACGAAGATCACGAATCCCCAGCCGGTGACCTTCCGCCCCAGATCGAACGAGACCATCGCGGCTGCGATCATGCCGCTGCCCGACGCGAACCATTTGAGGGCATTGATCAGCATTTCCATGGCACCGCGATACGCTGCCGCCTCGCCCGCGTCATGCCGAAGTTGCGATGCGACGGATTGCGGCGGATGCCCCTGCTTGCCCCTCGCCAAAACTTGCCGTTTACGTTAAGAGCAATACTATGTCCGAACCAGAATTTGCCTCGCACAGCTACGCCATCGCCATAGATGCGGCCGACATCGATTTCATGGGGCACGTGAACAATGCGAGCTACCTGAAATGGGTTCAGGAAGCAGTGATAAACCATTGGCAGCGCTTTGCGCCGGCCGAGGCCGTGTCAGGCCATCTCTGGGTCGCGCTGAAGCATGAGATCACCTATCGCAAGCCGACCTTTCTCGAAGACGATGTGATCGCCACCGTCTTGCTCGAGAAGGTCCAGGGTGCCCGCGCTTTCTATGAGACGATCATCAAGCGCGGCGAGGAGGTGCTCGCCGAAGTGAAGTCGAGCTGGTGCTGCATCGACGCCAAGACCCAGCGCCCGGCCCGCATCGCACAGGGCGTGATCGAGCGCTTCTTCAAGACCGAGACCAGTCCCGCCTGAGCCCCAGCCACGACCTTATCTCCGACTTCGTCGGGGTCTGCCACGCGGTGCTCCGATCCCCAGAGATCCAGGTGCCACGGTTTTTGCGCACAGTGCAACAAGACGCCTTCGTGACCTACCCGTCCTGCAAAACCGCAGTGCCGCGCTGCACGGCATCCGTTTGTAATCGCCTACGTCCCGGCCTAGATCGCCTGCACCTTCTCCCATCCGGAGCCACCCCATGTCCGCCGATCCGATCGTCATCCTGTCCTACGCCCGCACCCCAATGGGCAGCTTCCAGGGGGCGCTCGCCGGCGCGACCGCGACCGAGCTCGGCGCGACCGCAGTCGGGGGCGCCGTGGAGCGTGCGGGACTTTCGGGAGAGGCGATCGAGCGGATTTATATGGGCTGCGTGCTGCCGGCCGGTCTCGGCCAGGCCCCGGCGCGCCAGGCGGCGCTGAAGGCCGGCCTGCCGAACCATATCGAAGCGACCACGGTCAACAAGATGTGCGGATCGGGCATGCAGGCCGCGATCATGGCGTGTGAAGCACTGGCGGCCGGCTCGGCCGACCTGATCGTCGCCGGCGGCATGGAGAGCATGACGAACGCCCCTTATCTCTCGCTGCGCCACCGCGGCGGCGCGCGCATCGGCCATGACCGGCTGATGGACCACATGTATCTCGACGGCCTCGAAGATGCTTATGAACCCGGCAAGCTGATGGGCAATTTCGCCGAGGATACGGCGGCCGACTATCAGTTCACCCGCACCCAGCAGGACGATTTCGCCATCGCCTCGCTCGAGCGCGCACAGAAGGCGCAGCGCTCCGGCGCATTCGACCGGGAGATCGTGCCGATCGAGATCGCCGGCCGCAAGGGCCCGGCCCAGGTCACGATCGACGAGCAGCCCGCCAAGGGCGATCCGGCGAAGATTCCGACGCTGCGGCCCGCCTTCTCGAAGGACGGCACGATCACCGCCGCCAATGCCTCGTCGATCTCGGACGGCGCTGCGGCACTGGTACTCACCCGTGCCTCGATCGCCGAAAAGCTCGGCCTCGATCCCATCGCGCGCATCGTCGCACACGGCGCGCATGCCCATGCGCCATCGCTATTCACCACCGCCCCGGTCTTCGCAATGCGCAAGGTGCTGGACAAGGCCGGCTGGTCGGCGGACGAGGTCGATCTGTTCGAGGTCAACGAGGCCTTCGCCGTGGTTGCGATGATCGCGATGCGCGACCTCGCCATCAGCCACGATCGGCTGAATATCCATGGCGGCGCCTGTGCACTTGGCCATCCGATCGGCGCCTCGGGCGCACGCGTGCTCGCGACCCTGCTCTCGGCGCTGCAGACCACGGGCGGCAAGCGTGGCGTCGCCTCACTCTGCATCGGCGGCGGCGAGGCTACCGCGATGGCCGTGGAGCTGATGAACTAACCCGCGCTGCTCGTGCTAAAGCTGAACATTGTACGAGATTCTGCACAATGTTCGGCAAATATGTCAGCAACCCTCATGACATTTCCAACAGCGTGACGCGTCTCCCCGATTCAGCCGTCGCAATTGCCGCGCTATTGAAGACGATGCGGGAGGATCTCTCCGGCTTCTTTCTCAGTGCCGGATAAACGAAGGGGCACCTTGCCGGTCGGCCTGACCGCCTAAAGGTCCAGCCGATAATAGCGGCTGAAATCGCCGTCGGTATAATCGGCGAACGGCCCACACGGCAGAAAGCCAGCGCGTTCATAGAGTGCACGCGCCGGCGCGAAGGGCTCGTTCGAGCCTGTCTCGAGGCTTAGCCGCCGGTAACCGCGTGCCCTGCCCTCTGCGACGAGATGATCGAGCATTGCGGCCGCCACGCCCTTGCGCAGATGCGCCGGTGCGGTGCGCATCGATTTCAGCTCACCATGATCCGCATCGAGTCGCTTCAGCGCGCCGAGGCCGAGCAGATCCTCGTCATCCCAGGCCGACCACAGAGTTACGGCCGGATCGCGCAACCCGGTCAGGTCGAGCGCGAAGACACTGCCCGGCGGCGAATTGTCGAAGGCGGAGCGCAGGTGGAATTCGAGCAGCGCGATGACGTCGGGATGCGTCAGGTCGTCACGAACGATACGCATGCCGGGGCTCAGCTCAACGTCTCGTCAGGCGCCACGCCCCAGAGATGGCTCGCCTCGATGAAACCGCCCTGCCCGCGTACGTCCAGGAAACACCAGCCTCGCACGCATTTGCTCAGGCGCCCGACCACACCGGGCTCGACCCGCCACACGACCCGGCCGCCATAACGCGGCGAATCGCGCAGTTCGCCGATGGTCCCCGTCACTACCCCGGTGCGGGTCTCGCTGATCAGCGAGCCGAGCATCCAGCCTTGTGTTCCACTCGGATCCTCCACCTTCAGCCAGGCACCGCGATCATAGATGTCGATCACCCTGATCGGCAGGCCTGCGCGCTGATAGAGCCAGCTTGCCGGATAGGTCTTGCCCGGTCCGGTGCGCATCCGCGCCTTGCTGGCAGAGATCGAGGCGAAATACGGAGGCTTTTTCTGGATCAGCGCGGCGAGTGCCGGCGCGACCGTTGAAATGGTCAGTCCGGCGGCGGCTGCCGCAAGCATGATTTTTGTCCCCAAACGCATATACTGGCCTTCCCGTGATCGCGATTCATCTACCCGCTTTGAGCGACGGGCTTCAACCACCGTTGACGGGGGCAAGAGGCTTCGCCAAGCCGGATATATGCCCGAAACGAGACGCTCCCGGACCCCGAAGGTCATCGTCACCCGCGAACTTCCCGACACGGTGATGGAGCGAATGGAGCAATTGTTCGACACCACGAACAACCGTGGGGATGCGCCGATGGACCGCGCCCGGCTCGCCGACGCGATGGCCGACTGCGACGTGTTCGTGCCCACCGTCACCGACGCGATCGACGAGTCGCTGATCGAGGGTGCCGGCGAGCGACTGAAGCTGATCGCCAATTTCGGCGCGGGCGTGAACCATATCGATCTGAGGGCGGCGCGGGCGCGAGGCATCGTCGTAACCAACACGCCTGGCGTGCTGACCCAGGACACTGCCGATGTCACCATGGCGCTAATTCTCTCGGTACCGCGCCGGCTCGCCGAGGGCGAGAGACTGGTGCGTGACGGCCGTTGGAACGGCTGGTCGCCCAGCGGCATGCTCGGCCATCGCATCGGCGGCAAAACGCTCGGCATCGTTGGCATGGGGCGCATCGGCAGGGCAGTCGCGGCACGCGCGCGCGCTTTCGGTCTGTCGATCCATTATCACAACCGCCAGCGCCTGCCTGCGTCGGTCGAGGCCGAATATGGCGCGATCTGGCACGACACGCTCGACAGCCTGCTCGGCGCGATCGACATCCTGACGATCCATACCCCGCGCAATGCCGACAGCGAGAACATGATCGATGCGCGGCGGCTCCGCCTTATGCGACCGACCGCCTGCATCGTGAACACGGCCCGCGGCGGCATCGTCGACGAGGAGGCGCTGATCGATGCTCTGGAGAATGGCCGCCTGGCCGGTGCCGGTCTCGACGTATGGAAATTCGAGCCCGAGATCGACCCGCGCATGCTGGCGCTGACAAACGTCATGCTGATCCCGCATATGGGTTCCGCTACCTATGAGGGTCGCATGGCGATGGGCGAGAAGGTAATCGCCAATATCCGCATGTGGGCCGACGGCCACCGTCCGCCCGACCAGGTGCTCGAGGGCTGGGTCTGAAGCCCTAGTTCTTCAGCTTCCAGCCGCTGCGCAATAGACGGTAGCACAGCAAGGCGAGCGCCACGTCAAGCACCAGGATAGCGATGCTGCCCACCATCACTGGCGAGTCGGCAGTGCCGAGGAAGCCGTATCGGAAACCCGAGATGATGTAGAAGAACGGGTTGCCGTGGCTGAAAGCACGGAACGCAGGGGCAAGGTGATCGACCGAATAGAAGGTGCCCGACAACAGGGTCAGCGGCGCGATGAAGAAATTCTGCACCGCCGCCGCATGGTCGAACTTCTCGGCCCAGATCGAGGTGAGGATGCCGATCAGCGACAGGAACACGGCGCCGAGCAGCCCGAACCACAGGATCGCGAGCGGATGCACGGGCGTGACATGCACGCCGGGCCACAGCGCCATCGCCAGCCACACCGTCAGTCCAACACAAAAGGCACGCGTCACCGCGCCGCCGACCATCGCAACGAGCAATTCAGAGGTCGAGAGCGGGGGCATGAGATAATCGACGATCGTGCCCTGGATCTTTCCGACCAGCAGGGAGAAGCTCGCATTGGCGAAGGCATTCTGCAACATGCCCATCATGATCAGGCCTGGCGCAATGAAATCCGCGAAGGGCACATCGACTCCGCCGACATGAACCGGACGTTTTCCGCCCGTCGCGACAGTGAAAATGATCAAAAAGAGCAGGGTCGTGATCGCCGGTGCCCATACCGTTTGAAGCTGCACCTTGAAGAAACGGCGCACCTCCTTGATATAGAGCGTTCGAAGACCGCCCCAATTGACGTTTCTGATGACGGGAACGCCGGGGGCGTTCATCACCGCCGACTGGATTTCGCCGATTGGGGGCTGGCTGCTCATTGCGGACGCGCTAATAGCTGCCGCCGCCGCCCGCAACCCGGCACGTGTGACTTGAGGAATAAAGATGGCCTGGACTGACGAGCGAATCGATACGCTGAGGAAGATGTGGGAAGCTGGCCAGACCGCCAGCCAGATCGCGGAAGAGCTGGGCGGCGTCAGCCGCAACGCCGTGATCGGCAAGGCGCATCGCCTCGGCCTTCAGTCGCGTCCGTCGCCGGTGAAGCCGAACGAGCCCGATAAGGCCGCCGCCGCCGCTGCAGCTTCTGCCGCCGCGCCTGAGCCGAAACCCGCACCACCCAAGGCGCCGGAGCGCGCGCCCCAGCCCACTCCTGCCCCAGCACCGATCGCCGCCAAGGTCGAGATCGAGGAAGAGGATGGGGACGACGATAGCGACGATGTCGAGACCGTCGCTGCCCCGGTTGCGGCCCCGCAACCGATCCTTCGCTCGGTCGGCCCCGGCGGCTTCCTCCGCCAGGCTCCTGGCGAGCAACAGGCGCCGATCACCCCGGCCCCGCCGCGCCGCCTCGTGCCGGCAAAGCCTTCCGCCGACATGGCGGGCAAGACCACCCTGCTCGATCTCAACGACAAGATCTGCAAATGGCCGCTCGGCCATCCCGGTGAGCCCGACTTCCATTTCTGCGGCGACAAGGTGAACCCAGGTTTCCCCTACTGTGTCGCGCATTGCGGCCACGCCTATCAGGCGCAGCTCCCGCGCCGCGATCGCCGTCCCCCGCCGCCTCTGCCCTTTGGCGGTCCGCGCGTTCGCTGATCCTACAGCCGCATGCCCATCCAGATCACCGTCTCGGTCGAGGCGGTGATCACCGGGTTAAGGATAGCCGACCAGGTCGTGTCGGATCCGAGACGCGACTCGGACGCATCTTGATGTGCCTGTTCTTCTTGATGTGCCTGTTCTTCGGCGATGACGTCGCGAAGCGCGGTAACCGCCTGTGGATCGACACCCTCGAGCGTCGCGATTTGTTCGCACATATGCCGCAGCATGACCGTTTCGATGGCAAGCGTCGTCGCCGCGATCGCCTGGCGGCCAAGCAGCCCAGTCACCCCGCCCAGCACGAAGCCGCCGAGTCCGCAGGCGAGGAAGCTGCGGCAGCGCCCCCGCCCCCGCCGTGCCAGCTCGGCACCGAAGATGTCGCGATGGCGGCGCTCGTGCCGCAGGAAGCTGTCGATTTCGGCTACCATCTCGGGCGCACGCCACCGCGCCATCCAGCGTTGCGCACGATAGATGCAGATCGCGCCGTGCTCGCCGGCGTGATCGACCTTCATCACGCGGTCGCCAAGCGTTTCGCCATAAGCCAGCCGTGCCGCGATCGTCATGGCCGTCACCCTAGCGCAATCGGCCCTGTCGACAACGCCGCAGGCCTTGCACCTCCGACTCCCGCCCACGTATAGCTTGCCAATGGCCGAAGACCTTTTCGCTTCCTCATCCAAAACTTCCACCGATTACGACGCCTCCTCGATCGAGGTGCTAGAAGGGCTCGAACCCGTCCGGCGCAGACCCGGCATGTATATCGGCGGCACCGACGAGCGCGCGCTGCACCATCTCGCTGCCGAGGTACTCGACAATGCGATGGACGAGGCCGTCGCCGGCCATGCGACACGCATCGAAGTGACGCTCGAACCCGGCAACCGGCTGACCATCGTCGACAATGGCCGCGGCATCCCGGTCGATCCGCATCCAAAGTTCCCGGGCAAGTCGGCGCTTGAGGTCATTCTCTCCACGCTCCATTCGGGCGGCAAGTTCGACGGCAAGGCCTATGCGACGTCGGGAGGTCTGCATGGTGTCGGCGTCAGCGTGGTCAACGCCCTGTCGTCTGACACGACGATCGAGGTCGCGCGCAACAAGGAGCTGTTCCGCCAGCGCTTCTCGCGCGGCGTCACCCTGGGTCCGCTCGAATCGCTGGGCGGCACACCCAACCGGCGCGGCACTTCGGTCAGCTTCGTGCCCGACGAGGAGATTTTCGGGCCGGAGATGCACTTCAAGCCAGCGCGGCTCTACAAGCTCGCCCGCTCCAAGGCCTATCTCTTCGCCGGCGTCGAGATTCGGTGGAAATGCACGCCCGAGCTGATCAGCGACGATACCCCACCAGAAGCAGTGTTCCAGTTCCCCGGAGGGCTTGCCGATCACCTGCGCGAGCAGATCGGCGGGCGCGAATGCGCCACGGCTGACTTCTTCACCGGCAACCAGGAATTCGCCGAATCGAAGGGCCGCGTCGAATGGGCCGTCGCCTGGCCGCTGTGGAGCGACGGATCATATAGCTGGTATTGCAACACCATCCCGACACCCGATGGAGGCACGCATGAGGCCGGGCTGCGTGCGGCGCTGGTCAAGGGCATCCGCGCGTTCGGCGATCTCGTCGGTCAGAAAAAGGCCAAGGAAATCGCGGCCGAGGACGTGATGACCGGCAGTGAACTGATGCTCTCCGTCTTCATCCGCGATCCGCAATTCCAGAGCCAGACCAAGGACCGACTGACGTCGCCCGAGGCCGCAGTGCTCGTCGAAAAGGCGGTGCGCGACCATTTCGACCATTTCCTCAGCAACAACATGGAGCGGGGCAAGGCGCTGCTCGGCTATGTGCTGGAGCGGATGGACGAACGCCTGCGCCGCAAGCAGGAGCGCGAGGTCAAGCGCAAGACCGCGACCTCAGCGCGTAAACTGCGCCTGCCGGGCAAGCTGACCGATTGCTCGGCGGACGACCCCAAAGGCACCGAGATCTTCATCGTCGAAGGCGATTCGGCCGGCGGTTCGGCCAAGCAGGCACGTGACCGCAAGACCCAGGCGATTCTGCCGATCCGCGGCAAGATCCTGAACGTCGCCTCGGCCACCTCGGCAAAGATCCTGGCCAATCTGGAGATCGCCGACCTGATCCAGGCGCTTGGCTGCGGTACGCGCAAGGACTGCGTGCCCGACAATCTGCGCTACGAACGTATCGTCATCATGACCGACGCAGACGTGGACGGCGCGCATATCGCGACGCTGCTGATGACCTTCTTCTTCCAGGAGATGCCGGAGCTTGTCCGGCGCGGGCACCTCTATCTCGCCCAGCCGCCGCTCTACCGCCTGACCGCGGGCACCAAGAGCCTCTACGCCATGGACGACGCGCACCGCGCGTCGATCGAGGCGAAGGAGTTCAAGGGCAAGAAGGTCGAGGTCGCCCGCTTCAAGGGTCTTGGCGAGATGAACCCGATGCAGCTTCGCGAAACCACGATGGACCCGAAGACCCGCAGCATGCTGCGGATCACCCTGCCCCAGGAATATGAGGAGCGCGCAGTGGTGAAGGATCTGGTCGACCGGCTGATGGGCAACAACCCGGCACACCGCTTCGCCTTCATCCAGGAGAATGCCGCGCGGATGGACGAGGACGCGATCGACGCCTGATCAGGGTTCCCTGGAGGTCACATCACTCTTCATCCGCTGCTGATGATAGCGAGTGCGGATCGCGATCGCGGCGAGCATGTTGAGCACTCCCAGCGCGAGCGCGGCCATCGGAATGGCTGACGGCATCTGCGGCGCCCATTTGCTGCGAGCAATGGCCAGCAACGCCCCAAGCAGCGCAAACGCCACACCGGTATAGCGCAGCGGCTTGGCGACATTCTGCAGCTCGCGTCGATAGGCGGCACGCGCGATGGGGTCGGTCAAATCCGGCTTGCTCATCTGTTCTTCCACTCCTCTGCGAGCAGGCCCCAGATCAGGCTGTCGCGTACGCCGATATGCGTTTCCCACTCGCCGCGCAGTCGCCCCTCCAGGGTGAAGCCCAGTCGGGTCAGCAGACCATTCGACCCGGCATTGTCCGGGTCGGTGTCGGCCATCACCCGGCGATGCCCCTCTTCCCGAAACAGCAGATCGAGCAGCCGGCCGACCGCCTCGCGGGCATAGCCGCGGCCCCAATGGCGGCGGATGACCAAATAGCCGATTTCGCTCAGCCCTGGGCGTCGTGCGCCGGCGGCAAGCGTTCCGATCACCTCGCCAGTGTCGGCCAGGGTGATCGTCCAGCCTCGCCAATCGGGCTTATCGATCCGCGGGGCAAGATAGGCGCGTGTCTCGTCCAGATCGACATGCGGGCCGCTCGACCAGTATCGCATGACCTTCTCGTCGCGATATGCCTCGTGCATCGCTTCGGCATCCTCGATGCCCTGCGGGCGCATCACGAGACGTTCGCTCGAGAAGGTTTCGCTCATGCCGTCAGCGCGTCGACCAGCGCCTTGACCTTTTTCTGGCGCCATTGCGGCAGCGGCGCGACGAGCCAATAGCCGAGAGTGGAAGGACGTGCGTCACCGACCAAGACCACCCGACCCGACGCGATGTCGCCCGAGGCGAGCAGTTCCGGCACGGTCGCCCGGCCAAGCCCCTGCGCGGCCGCATCGATCGCGAGGCCGGCATCGCCCACGCGGACCAGCGAGACGTCGGGATCGTTGACACAACCCGGCCAGGAGATGCGGGTGTCGATGCCGCCACCGGGGCGTTCGATCGTCACCATGCCTTCGGACTCGAGCGCCTCGCCCTCATGCTCGCCGGGACCATCGCCCCAGCGGATCGCGAGATCGAGATTGGCTTCGGTGAAATCGATATCGTCGTCGGCAGAGACCAGCACGAAGCGAAGCTCGCCATCGACGCGCGCGATGTCGGCGAGGCGCGACATCAGCCATTTCTCGGTCAGGTCGCGCGGCGCGGCGATGGTCAGCGATTTTGAGGTCTGCCCCGCCTGCATGGCGCGCACCGCCTCCTCGAACTGGAGGAACCCATGACGGAGCGCGGCAAGGCCGGCCTCGCCTTCAGGCGTCAGTTCCAGGCCCTTGGTGGTGCGGCGGAACAGGACGACGCCCAGCGTGTCCTCAAGCGCGCGGATCTGCTGGCCGACCGCCGCCGGGGTGACGGCGAGTTCGTCGGCGGCGCGGGTGAAGGACAAATGCCGCGCGGCCGCGTCGAGCACGCGCATGCCGTTGAGAGGAAGATGCGTGCGTTTCATCTTGCTCCCCTCCCGCTTGCGGGAGGGGCTGGGGGTGGGCGCCCGATCTCCGCTGACGATCCCGATCGAGGAGAGCGCGAGCCCACCCCTCGGTCCCCTCCCGCAAGCGGGAGGGGAAGAAGAAAGGCCCTCACGCGCCCACCGCCGGCGCCAGGAGCGCGAATTTGGGGATATCCACGTCGAAGGCCGACCCGTCCTCGCCGATCATGTGATAGCTGCCCTGCATCGATCCGGTCGGCGTCGCGAGCGGACAGCCCGAGACATAGTCGAAGCTGCTGCCCGGAGCGATCAGCGGCTGTTCTCCGACCACGCCTTCGCCCTCGACGGTGTGGCGCGCACCGCGGCCGTCGGTGATGATCCAGTGGCGGGTGAGCAACTGCACCGCCATCTCGCCTTCGTTCTCGAGCCTGACGTGATAGGCCCAGAACCAGCGACCGCGGCCCGGCTCCGACTGTTCGGGAAGATAGCTGACCGAGACGCGCACGATTACCCCACGCGTCTCGGCGACATTGGGGAAGAGCGCCTTCACAATCCCACCGCCCGGAGGGCGCCATCGATATCCTCGATCACGTCTTGCGGGTCCTCAAGGCCGACATTCAGGCGCAACATGCCTTCGGTCACACCCATTTCGAGCCTCTTGTCCTCGGCCACGCCGGCGTGGGTGGTCGAGGCAGGATGGGTCATCAGCGAGCGCGAGTCGCCGATATTGTTCGAGATATCGACCAGGGCGAGCGCATCGAGCAGGCCATGCGCCTGCTGGCGCCCCTCGACCTCGAAAGCGAAGATCGGGCCGCAGGCGTCCATCTGCGCCATGGCGAGATTGTGCTGCGGGTGGCTCGCCAGGCCGGGGTGGAGGATCCGCGGTACGCGGCCTTCGAGAAAAGTGCCGACCTTCATCGCATTCTCGCTCTGACGGCGGATGCGCAGGTCGAGCGTCTCCATGCCCTTCAGCACCACCCAGGCGTTGAACGCACTGAGCGTCGGGCCGGTGTTGCGCGTAAAGGGCAACAAGGTGTTGTTGATGAAATCCTCGGTTCCGCAGACGGCACCGGCGAGCACGCGACCCTGCCCGTCCATCATCTTGGTCGCCGAATAGGCAGTCACATCGGCACCGAATGCCATCGGCCGCTGAAGCGCGGGCGTGGCAAAGGCATTGTCGACGACGCTGGTGATGCCGTGCTTGCGCGCGATGTCGCAGACCGCCTTCAGGTCGACCACGTCCATCGTCGGATTGGCCGGGGTTTCGAAGAAGAAGACCTTCGTCTCCGGCCGCACCGCATCGGCGAATTGCTGCGGATCGCGTGCGTCGACGATCGTCACGCCGATGCCGAATTTGGGCAGCAGCGTGTCGGTAAGCCAGCGGCACGAACCAAAGGCAGCGCGGCCCGCAACGATATGGTCGCCGGTCTGAAGCTGGCAGAGCAGCACCGCGGTCATCGCCGCCATGCCGGTCGCCATCGAGCGGCACGCCTCGGCGCCTTCGAGCAGCGCGATACGCTCCTCGAGCATCTGCACCGTGGGGTTCTGCAGGCGGGAATAGGTCATGCCGACCTGATCGCCCGCGAAGCGCGCAGCGGCATCGCCGGCGCAGTCATAGGCATAGCCCGAGGTCAGGAAGAGTGCTTCGGACGTCTCACCCCATTCCGAGCGCGCGGTGCCTCCGCGCACGGCCTGGGTTGCGGGGCGCCAGTTGCTGGTGATCGAGCGGTCTTGTCCGGTACGGCGTTTCATGCAGGACGCTTTGCCGGGACGGATTGCCCTGCGTCAATGGGCGACTCTTCCGGCATGCCTTGAAAGGCCGCCGCCGAAGTGGGAATGGCACGATAATGACCCCCGAGACACAGCCCCGGTCGCCGCCCCGCCCGTACCGCGCCGCCGCGATCATCGGCCTTGTCGCCCAATTGCTGTTCAGCTTCCGCCTCACCACGCCGCACAAGCTGGTGTTCGACGAGACGCATTATGTCGCCGCCGCGCGGGTGCTGATGCAGATGAGCGGGCCGACCAATATCGAGCATCCCCTGCTGGGCAAGGAACTGATCGCGCTCGGCATGTTGATCTTCGGCGACAACAGCCTTGGCTGGCGGATCATGTCGACCTTCGCCGCGACCGCAGTGGTGCTTGGTATCTTCGCCATCCTGTGGCTGCTGTTCGGCCGGGTGCGAACGGCGACGATGGGCGCGCTGTTCGTGCTGCTCAACATCACCGTGTTCATTCAGGCGCGGATCGGGATGCTCGACGGGTTCATGGCCGCGTTCGTCGTCACCGGCATCGCCGCACTGCTCTGGGCGATGCGTGCGCCGCCCGAAAAGACCTGGCGGCGCTGGCTGCTCGGCGCGGTGCTGCTTGGCCTGGCGGTCGGCACAAAATGGACGGCGGCACCGTATATCGCCTTTGCGGCGCTCGCCATGATCGCGATCCGCCTGCGTGACGGGCGGACACGCAAACGGTCGATCTACGCTGCGCTCAACCCCGGCAACCAGACCTATTGGCCGGGCCTGCCTGTCGTGCCGGCGATCCTGGCGCTCGGCGTGGTGAGTATCGCCGTCTACAGCCTGACCTTCCTGCCCGCCTTTTTCTACGCGCAATATCCGCTGACCATGGGCGATTTCGTCCAGTTCCAGATGCGGATGTACACATCGCAGACCCAGATCCTGCCGCCGCATACCTATCAGTCCAACTGGCCGACCTGGCCGCTGATGATCCGCCCGATCTGGTATCTGTACGAGCCGGTCGACGGCGCGGTGCGCGGCATCTTCATGGTCGGCAATCCCGCGATCCTGTGGGGCGGGCTGATCGCGGTGGTCGCGTGCCTCTACGCCTGGCTGCGCGACGGATCGGGCAGGATGCTGGCGGTCGCCGGGCTGTGGATCGCCTCCTACGCGATGTGGATCCTGATCCCCAAGTCGCTGGGGTTCTTCTATTATTATTACCTGTCGAGCATCTTCCTGGCCCTGCCGCTGGCGGCGGCGTTCCACTGGTTCGGCAAGGACAGGTTCGCGCGGTGGGACATGTGGTTCCTCGGGCTTGCCCTGTGCCTGTTCGCCTATTTCTATCCGATCATCTCGGCGATGCCGCTGAGTAATGCGCAAGATTTCAGACATTGGATGTGGTTCCCGACATGGCCCTGAGGCGGGTGGTGCAGTAACGGAGGCGCGGGAAGATCGTGCCTTGCGTAATATTCGGCCTATTTTGCCGCCCAACGTCGACCCCGATTTTTTCGCGGATCACACGCCCCGAGCGTCGCCTGTTGGAAAGATTCACTCCGTTCGCGAGACAGATCCAACATATCAAGCCTCGCCGCGAGAATCGGCACTGGCCCGATACCAGCCCGTTACTCGAACAATTATGAGAATCGATCGGATTCGACTTCCATTCTACTTTGCCGCCCTGCTTTTCCGCCATCGTCGGGATTCCCCTTGCCTCGTCGGCGAACGGTAGAACGCAGGGGCGGTGAGGTGAATCGAGCCGGTCAGCCACCGTTCAGCGACAGAGCTTCAGCTTCCGGCTCGTTGCGGCAAAAGCCGGTTCGGTGCCAGAAGGGGGTACGCGATGCGCGTGATGCTGATTGCCGGCGGAGCGGCAATGCTGTGCGGTTGCGCCGCCTATCAGCGCCCCGGTCCGGGTGACCCACCCTATCCGCGGACCGAGGCAGCGCCTCGCAAGCAACCCCGCGCCTCGAAAGTAGAACGCTGGACCGAACGCCAGCGCGACTGCGAGGTCGGTGACCGCAAGGATCAGCGGCGCTGCATCATGCCGTACCCGGAAGACTGATCGTCGCGCATCGAGATCCGCTCTCCCACCGAGCGGCTTCCCGGCAAGCCAGCGCCTTTCGAACTCAGGCGCTCGCCCATGACTGCGTCCACCTTCACTAAGCCCTCTCGCCGTCCTGATAGCGAGGGCGGACGGAGTGAGCTCGGCCAGGTTGCGAACCCATAAACGACCGCTCGACACAGTAACTGAACGGCTGACTATAGGTGGAGAACGGACTGACCGCGTTGGAGCATCAAGACGAGCTGAGTGGTCCTTCGTTTACAATGCGGAACCGGCAGCTAAGCGCCCCAGTTCCCGCCGTTCGGGATGGCACTTGTGAATCCTGAAAGCTGCCAATTTGTACTATGCGCGGCTCTCACGACTGGCCGCGCCACTTTCTGTGGCATTGCTTTGGAAGCTTGACCGCAGGCGTCACCATGTTGAGCGCGAACATGGCTCTCGCACATTTACTGCGAGGTGCGAGCATCGGTGCGGTTCACGGCGGGAGGCGGAACCCACGCGCGATCGGTCAATCGTGGAACGGCACCCACAACATTTTCACCTCAACGGCGAGTTGACCCGACTTCACCGACGGATCGTCCGTGGCGATCTTTACCGCCTCTTCGAGGTCGGCGGCCTTGAAGATCGTCATGCCGCCATCGGCGAGAACGCCATTGAGACCGCCAGCCTTCTCCATAAACGGCCCGCTCAATACGGTCAGCCCCTTGTCCTGCATCTCCGCCATGTAGCCGACATGGATGGGGAAATCGGGCTGTTCATTGTATTTTACGCCCTGCACCCACTTCGGACCCGGCGTCTGAAATGCCACGAAATAATGGGGACCATTTTCGTCGATCATGGCTGCACTCCTTCTGAAAATCGAACGCCGTTGAACCTTGTGGTTCGGCGAGTCCAATGTGTGTCCGATGATGGGACATGCGTAGTGGGAGCTTTCGAATAACATTGATGCGCCCGCCGAATGACTACGCCGTCGCGGATTCGTAGGCGACACGCCGCCTCCCAGGCGATGAATGACTGTTATTCGCAAGTCGGGGCTAATCCTCCGCGCAACGACTGCCATCTTCGGCCTCGACGGAAAGCGCTCCGCTTCCGAGGAGGATCAGGACATGAAAAGACTTGAAGGCAAGATTGCCGTGGTAACCGGCGGCAGCAGCGGCATGGGACTGGCCACGGCAAAGCAGTTCGTGGCGGAAGGCGCATCGGTGATCATCACCGGCCGTCGGCAGGACAAGCTTGACGAAGCGGTCGCGGAGATCGGAGGCGCGATCGAAGGCTTCCAGGGCGACATCGCGGATCTCGCCGATCTCAAACGGCTGCACGCCCATATCGCCGAAGGATATGGGCGCATCGACGTGATTTTCGCCAATGCCGGAGGCGGCACTTTGGGAGCGTTCGGCACAATCGAAGAAGCCGATTTCGATCGGACCGTGACGATCAATCTGAAGGGTACCTTCTTCACGGTGCAGACGCTCTTGCCGCTCGTCGTGGATGGGGGTTCGATCATCCTCAACGGATCGATAGCAGCCAGTCTGGGGATGCCGGCCTTCACCGTCTATTCGGCGACCAAGGCGGCCATCCGTTCGTTCGCCCGTACCTGGACCACCGATCTCAGCGCGCGCCGCATCCGCGTGAACGTATTGGCCCCGGGGACGATCGTCACACCGATCATGTCCGAACAGGCCGGGTTTAGCGACGAACAGGTCGACGCATTTTACGCGAAGTTCGCTGCCGAGACACCGCTCGGCCGCAATGGCGATCCGAGCGAAATTGCGTCTGTCGCGACATTCCTTGCCTCGGCCGAAAGCAGCTTCATCACGGGCGTCGAGTTGCACGTCGATGGTGGCTTCGCACAGGTCTGACGCATGTCGTCGACGCCGGCGGGGCTCCCTGCCGGCCTCGACGCTCAGCCGCTTTCTAGTCATCCGCGACCGGTTGGAAACCAAAGGGAGATATGTTGTGCACGATCCAGTGAAAGGCGTTGGGACGCGCCGTGACCCTCCTGAAATCAATCGACACGTCCTGGTTCTGCGAGCGACAAACCCGCTTGGGGGCGAATGAGATGGCAGCTCTGGAAGGAAAGCTCGCGCTGATAACCGGAGGAACATCGGGGATTGGCCTGGCCATGGTCGAGCGCTTCACCGCAGAAGGAGCCCATGTCTTCGCGATGGCGCGTGACGGGAGCCGCCTGGAAGCGCTCGGGCTACGGCTTGGCTCTGCCGTAATGCCGCTAGTAGGTGACATCGGCCGGCCAGAAGATCTCGATCGAGTCTTTGCCGCTATCGCCGCGACCGGTTCGCCGCTCGACATCGTATGCGCCAATGCGGGGGCGGCGATAGCCGGCGCGCTCGGCTCGGTATCTCCCGAAGACTTCAGGGCAGTCTTCGACGTAACGGTACTGGGCACCTTGTTGACCGTTCAGGGCGCGCTGCCATTGATGCGGGATGGAGGATCGATCGTTCTCACCGGTTCGATCGCCGGTTCCAAGGGCAGGGCTGGCCGCAGCGTCTACAATGCGAGCAAAGCGGCACTGCGCTCGTTTGCCAGAAGCTGGGCTAGCGAGCTTGCGCCCCGCAACATTCGAGTGAACCTACTAAGCCCGGGCCCGACCGAAACCGGCGCGTTCACGAACGTCAGCGAGGCGGTCCGGGCCGAAATGGCCGCCCAGACCCTTCGCGGCCGTCTTGCCCGGCCGGAGCAAATCGCGGCTACCGCGCTGTTCCTCGCCTCTGACGAGGCGTCGTTCGTCAACGGGGCCGAATTGTTTGCGGACGACGGCGTAGCGCAGGTCTGATCCTCAAGGGTGGCCCTTCCTGGCACGTCGGGTTACGAAGGGCTTGAATGTGGCAATTCGGACCGAAGACTTGAGCGATCAATTTCAAGCCCTCCGACTGTTCGTCCAGATCGCCCGGACCGGTAGTTTCTCGAAGGGCGCTCGCGAGATGCGGCTGTCGCAGCCGACCGCTTCGCGGATCATTGCGTTGCTGGAGGAGCAGTTGGGAGTCACACTCTTCTTGCGCTCGACACGTGCACTCACGTTGACCGACGCAGGATCGACATATCTCGCTCGGGTGCAACCTATTCTCGAATCCTTGAAGGAGGCAGACGACGCGATTCGAAGCAGCGACAATCTACGGGGAACACTTCGGGTAGCCGTTGCATCGATCATCGCCTCGCGCGCAATCGTGCCGCGGCTTGGTACTTTCCTCGCTCGCCATCCGAATTTGCGGGTGGAGTTGGTAATAGACGACCGCCGTCAGGACCTCATCCAGGAGGGGATCGATGTGGCGATACGGTTTGGCAAATTGCCGGACTCAAGCGCGATCGCGCGCCTCGTCGGGCGTTGGCCTCTAATCGTCGTCGCGGCCCCCGCCTATCTTGAAGCGAATGGGCGCCCGGAGACACCCGAGGAGCTTGACGGCCATGTCTTTGTGATCGCCGGGCCGCTCGCCGGCAAGGAGCTGCTTTTTCATAGAGACGGCCGTGCTGTGAGGGTTCAGCCGAAGGGACAGGTTTCGATCAACGGAGCCGAGGTCGCAGTGAGCGCGGTACGAGCGGGTCTTGGAATCGCGGTCGCGAGCCTGCCAGCCTTCAGCCAAGATCTCGACACCGGAGAACTTGTCCGATTGTTTGCCGACTGGAGTCTCAATGACATTGAGGCGCATGCGTTGTTTGCCCCCGGGCACGGCGCGAAACCAGCCGCCCGGGCCTTTGTCGATCATCTCGTTGAGGAACTCGGCAAGCTGTAGTGCGGCGAATATCCGATTCCCTGTTAGATGTGTCTGATCGCCTCGAATGTCAGCTATCGGCGGTGTGGTGCCCAGAACCTACCAGACTGCAACCGGCCCAATTCAAGACAAGGAGCGGCGACTGGACCGCCGTCTGTTTTCGGGGAGCGCGGCGGCCGGACCGAATGTCTACCGCTGGCGGAAGCTGGCGGGCCGCTTTTACGAGCCCCGGGCCTAGTAACGTCCCCAGGTAAATCGTGACGACAATGCGTAATTCCACACGGCGCCGACCATGATCCCCGCCAGCGCCGAAAAGGCCCATGTGTCCGACTGCGCGTCGTAAAGGAACGCCGCAACCCCGACATTGGCGATCGCCCCGACCGAGCAGACGACGCAGAACGACACCCAGCCTTCGAACAGCTGCTTCGCCCCCTTGAGCCGGCCGTCGCGATAGGTCAGCGCATTGTTGAGGAAGAAGTTGAAGGTCATCGCGACGGTGGTCGCGATAATCGTCGAGACGAGGAAGCCGAATTCGAGTTCCTTGAACAGCGGCCCGAGCACGAGAAAATGCACGCCCGCGCCAAGCGCGCCAATCGCCGCGAACATGGCGAAGCGCACCGGTATGACCCGTCCGAACATCCGGTCGTAGATCGCGATCAGATATTCCATCGCGACGACATGGTCGAGCTTGCTCTCGCCCTCGGTGCGCAACCGGAAGGTGTACGGCACTTCCTCGAACCGCAGCGGGCGCGGATTGGATGTCATGATGTCGAGCAGGATCTTGAAGCCGATCGCCGACAGATGCGGCACGGCGTCGCGCACGATCTGGGTGCGGATCATGAAGAAGCCGCTCATCGGATCGTTGAGATCGGCCTTCAGCACCTGTCGCGACAGCTTGGTCGCGAAAGCCGATTTCGCGACCCGGTCGTGATCCCAGTCGCCGGTACCGCCGCCATCGACGAAACGCGAGCCGATCACCAGGTCGAGATGCTCGTCCTGCAGCAGCCGGTCGAGCATCGCCGGCAGGATCGTCTCGTCATGCTGCATGTCGCCGTCGATGACCGCGACGATCGGCGCAGCGGTGGCACACATGCCCTCGATACAGGCGGAGGAAAGACCGCGCCGCCCGATACGCTGCACCACGCGGACGCGGCGATCGAGACGCGCGATCTGGCGCGCCACGCTGGCCGTGCCATCCGGGCTGTTGTCGTCGACGAAGATCGCCTCCCACTCGCGCCCCTTCAGCGCGGCGTCGAGCTTGGCAATGAGCAGCGGCACGTTGCCCGCCTCGTTGAAGGTCGGGATGACGATCGCGAGATCGAGCAACGGTCCGGTCATGCAAGCGCCGCCAGCACCGCATCCGCCATACCGCGGGTCGACAGCGACCCGCCAAGATCGGCCGTGCGCGCGCCATTGGCCAGCGCCGTGGCGACCGCCGCCTCGATCCGGTCGGCCGGTTCCGGCATGTTCAGCGAGAAGCGGAGCATCATCGCGGCGGAGAGGATCGCGGCGGCCGGATTGGCCTTGCCCTGCCCTGCGATGTCCGGCGCGCTGCCATGGATCGGCTCGTACAGGCCCTTGCCCGCCGCATCGAGCGCCGCCGACGGCAGCAGGCCGATCGAACCGACGCACATGCTCGCCAGATCGGACAGGATATCGCCGAAGAGGTTGCCGGTGACGATCACGTCGAACTGGCCGGGATCGCGCACCAGCTGCATCGCGGCATTGTCGACCAGCATGTGGCTGAGGGTAACGTCGGGATATTCCTTCGCCGTCTCGATCACGATGTCGCGCCACAATTGCGAGGTTTCGAGCACGTTCGCCTTGTCGATCGAGCAGAGCTTGCCGCCGCGCCGCTGGGCGGCCTGGAAACCGGAATGGGCGATGCGCGAGACTTCGCTCTCGTCATAGCTCATGACGTCATAGCCTTCGCGCAAGCCAGCCGGCGTGGTGCGCATGGCCTTTTCGCCGAAATAGACGTCGCCGTTGAGCTCGCGGATGATCAGCAGGTCGATCGTGCGGGCGATCTCGGGGCGAAGCGAGGAGGCATCTTCCAGGCCCGGGAACATCTTGGCAGGACGCAGATTGGCGAAGAGCGTCAGTTCCTTGCGCAGGCCCAGGATCGCCTGTTCCGGGCGCAGGCCGCGTTCGAGATTGTCGCAGGTCGGATCGCCGACCGACCCGAACAGGATCGCATCGGCGCGCTTCGCGAGATCGAGCGTTTCGGGCGGCAGCGGGTGGCCGGTGGTGTGATAGGCGACACCACCGACGAGCCCCTCCTCGAACGACAGGCCGAGATCGAGCGCCTCGAGCACGCGGCGCGCCTCTGCGGTGACTTCGGGACCGATGCCGTCTCCGGGCAGGATTGCGATCAGGGACACGTTGAATCCGTTCGAGCTGCGCGTGTCGAAGCTCCGTTCTTCTTCGACAGCGGGAAGGATGGCCCAGACGCGGGGCGAACGGAGTGCGCTGCCTTTGCCGTCAGGCCGCGACTCACGCAACTGCCCTTTTCAGCCGCTCGATCAGCCGCGCTCGCCCTGCGAGCGTTTCGACGCGGCGATCGGTGAGGATATCGCTTTCCAGCGCTTCGCCGGTGAGGCGAAGGGCGGCGAGGATGTCAGCCCAGCCGGCCTCGCCGCCGGTGCGCAGGATGTCGGGCAGGCGATCGAGTTCCAGGCCGTAGCCGAGTTCGGCGAGCAGCAGCAGTTCGTATCGGGCGAGCGCCACCGCCCAGCCCCGCGCGGCGGGCGCTGCCTCGATCGCGCCGATCACCCCGTCGAGCGCCGCGTGGAGGCGCGGATAGGGTTGTGCTTCCGGCAATGCCGTCGCGGTCAGCGCCGTCACCCATTCGAGCGCGGCGGCCGGGAGTGGTTCGGCGAAGAGCGGGGCTCGGCTGTGGATCAGCTCGACGGTGAGGCCGGCGAGCTGGTCTTCCGTACGGGCGCGCCATTCGCCCAGGATGAGGTTCGCCGGCTGAAGGATCGGGCGGATATGGCGCGAGCGGCCACCGCGGACATAGCCGGGCTGGAGGCCGTGATCGGCGGTGAGCGCGCGCACGATCGCACCGTGCTCGCCATGCTGGCGGATCGCGAGGACCAGGGCTTCGGCGCGGAGGTGCATGGCGATGCCCCTACCCCTTCTCCCCTTGTGGGAGAAGGAGGGAGGAGCGAAGCGACGGAAGTATGAGGGGAAGTGGGGCTCGAGACAATCGAGTGTCCCCCTCACCCTTCCCATCGCTACGCGATGGGCCCCTTCCCTCTCCCACAGGGGGAGAGGGAGAAGTGAGGTCTCAGGCGCGCCGGATTTTCTTTGCGATCTTTTGCAGGCCCAGCTTTTCCACTGTGCGTTTTCCGAAGGCGGCGCTCCGGTCGAAGGTGCCGAGGGCCAGTGTCGTCAGGCGGTTGGCGAGGCTGGCGCGGAGCAGGAGCAGGTCGATGCACTCGACGCCGCCGGTGGAGAACTGGCGTTTGTGCTGGCCGTCGCCCTCGGTGAAGTCGAAGCGGGTCAGGCCGGGATCGGCGAACAGATCGCGCATCGCCTCCATCTGGAGCACGCCGCCTGGGGAAAGATCGGAAAAGGCGGGATCGTGGCCGAGATGATCGTAGCGGACGACCCCGGCATTGACAGGCGTGTAGAGATAGGCGGCCGGCTCGCCACCGATGTAGAGCAGCCAGCCGCGCACCGAATCCGCCGCGGCGAGCTGGTACATGGAGCGCAGGAAGGCCGAATCGTCGGGCAGGCCGTCGCCGAGCAGCTTTTCCTGATAGGTCAGCACCGAGATGCGGCGGGCGATGTCGTGGAACACCGTCATCTCGTCCGGCGTGCGGAAGCGGCGGACGTCGAGCGTACCGCCCGAGGCGGTCGCGACCTTCTTCGCCTTGCGCTTCAGGCTGGAGCGCGCGTTGGACGACATGGTGTCGAGCCAGGCGTCGAACCCGATCGTCAGGTCGGTGTAGCGCCGCGTGTAGCGTTGCCGCACGAAGACGATCATGTTGCCGGCGGCGGCGCTCATGGCGTCGCGGCGGTCCTCCGGCAGCGAGGTGATCTGATAGCCGTGCGCCGAACGGTCGAGCGGCGGCAGCGCGGGCAGCCTGCCCTCCACCGCTTCGTCCAGGGTCAACGGCACGCGAACGAGCTGGCGCCTGATCGAGGCGAGCGTGCGGGCGCCGAGCTGGAACCGAAGCGGCATCGATACGGCGTTCATGCCGCGCGCTCCTCGACCATGTTCGACCAGAGCTGTTCGGCCTGGCGCCAGCGGGTGCGCAGGGAATTGGGGCCGAGCGGCCTATCCTCGCGACCGAGGCGGAGCGCGGGGCGATCCGCGAAATGGGTGGTGGGCAGCAGTTCGGCCCATTCGGCGAGCAGCGCGCACAATGCCTCGAAGCGGCGGACATGCACCGCGTTGGCGCGGGTGCCGGAGCGATTGGCGAGTTCGAAGCCGTGGCTGACGATCGTCACGGCGGCGTGATTCTCCATCGCCGCATGTTCGAGCGCGGCGCGCTGTTCGCCAGCGGACAGGGCGCAGATCTGGAAGTTGCGGAGGGCGCCGGGGCGGTCCTCGATCAGGGTCACCGGTACCTCGATCACGCCCTCGCGCTCGACCGGGGCGATATGGGTGGGCGGCAGGCCGATGGCGCTTGGCCAGGGATGCTCGGCGCCGTTGTGGCTGCTGTCATAGACGAAGCCGAGCGAGGACAGCGCCCGGAGCGTATCGTCGTTGGCGCTATAGGTGCCGGCGCGAAAGGCGATCGGGTGCGGAGCGCCGGCCGCGACGAGCAATTCGGTGGCGCCGACGATCAGGTCGTGCTGCTCGTCGAGCGCATAATCGGCCATTTCGAACCGGCCGAAGCTCGCCCCGCCATCGCCGTGCTTCGCGCCGGTCCAGTGCGGGTGGAGGTGAAGCTGGACCTCCTGCCCTGCCTCCAGGATGGTCTCCACCACGCGGCGGGTGGGTTCCAGGCCGAAGATCAGCGCCGGCATCGGATCGACGAAGAAGCACGCCTTGAGCCCGTGGCGCGCGAGCGTGTCGAGCTGATAGCTCACGCCGACCCCGGCGGGCTCCATCGAGCGATCATAGATCGCCGCGCGGTCGAGCCCGTCGATATGGTGGCGCCACATCAGCTCGGTATCGACGGTAAGAAAGACAGGCGTAGGCATCGGCATGGAGTTCTAGGTACGGGTGATGAAAATTCTCCCAACGTCAGCGTCATTTACAATCCGGAAACACGATTTCTTCGATCAGGGTACGATCCCGTACTTCGCATAGGTGCGGTCGATCTGCGGCGTCATCATGCGCGCGGCGGCGAGATCGCCCTCGCTTGCCTTGGCGTCGCCCATGCGCTTGCGCACCACGCCGCGCATATACATGCTGGCGGGAAGGCCCGGATCGAGATCGAGCGCGGTGTTGAGATCGGCCAGCGCGTCGGGCAGATCGAATCGCGCTCGCGGGCCGGTACGGGGGAAACGTATCGGGCGATCACCGTGCGCCCATCTCGACTCCGGGTCAGCGCGAGGGCTCGCATGCGGCGCGATCTTCGCGACCGGCGTCGCGCCAACGAGGTGCCCGAAGCGGTCGCCATGAAGCAACACCATCATTGCCAACCGTATCACGCGCCTGAGACTTCGGCCTCGGGCGCTTTTTGCCTGCCTGGCGGAGATCGCCCGGCGCGCACCCGGATTGTGGCACCGCCGGCCCGCTGCTACGCAGGCCCACAAAGAGGGGTATATTCGATGCGCAAGGTGATCGCGGGGCTTTTTTTACCACCTCGACCCAGCGACACCGAATATTATCACGCCGTCGATCTGCTGCGCGGCCTGGCGGCGATGGCCGTGGTGCTGTTCCACTACCTCAACTTCTATATCCCGGCGGGGCAGGTCGATGCTGTCGCAAATTTCCGCGACCTGGAACCACTGCACCAGATGCTTTGGCCATTCTACCAATATGGCCTGTACGCGGTTCAACTGTTCTGGCTGGTCTCCGGCTTCGTGTTCGCGGCGGTCTATGCCGGTCGCGCTAGGGAGCCCGGCAAATTCTTCGTCAACCGCTTCGCCAGACTATACCCGCTCCATTTCGTGACGCTGCTTGTGGTCGCGGCCCTGCAGTTCGGGCGGCTCCATGCCCTGGGCGATTTTCAGACCTACCAGTTCAATGACCTCTATCATTTCGTGCTGAACCTGTTTTTCGCGTCCAGTTGGGGGCTCGAGCGCGGGATGTCGTTCAACGGGCCGATCTGGTCGGTGTCGGTGGAGGTCGCGATCTATGCCGCGTTCCTGGTCACGCTCCCGTTTCTCTATCGCCGCGGCATCCTGGGCCCGCTCGCGCTGGCGGTGATCTTCACGAGCGGCAGCGTCTTCAAGCTGCCCGGCACCGTGTTCTGGCAGTGTGGCTTTTACTTCTTCCTCGGGTCCGCGATCTACATCGCGTTCGGCGCGCTGCGCGATCGACCGCTGTTGTTTGCCCTGGCGGGGATCGGAGCGCTCTGCGCGGCGGCGGCCGCCTGCCTGAAGCCGAACGGGATCGGAATCGCCCATCTCATGCCGATCGTGCTGCCGGGAATCTTCCTGCTCGCCTGCGCCATCGAAGCGACGGGCCGGATGCGGAAGAGCCGGTGGACGGCCTGGATCGGCGATAACACCTATGGCGTCTATCTATGGCACATACCTATCCAGCTCGCGCTGATGCTGATGCTTGATATCTGGGTTGGGAGTCGGGCGATCGCGAACAGCCCCGCCTTCCTGCTTGCGTTCGTGGCGATCGTCATGTGCGTGGCAAGGCTGTCGTTCCTCGTGATCGAGCGTCCTGCGAGAGATGCGATCAAATCCTGGTACCGCCAGCGTTCGGCAAGGTCTGAGCCACAGGCGGAAGCCCAGGCGATCTTCTAGGCTCCTGCGCCGCGCCGCGATCGTTTGCTCTCGATGGCGTTGCGTACCCGGATGTCTATCTTGTCGACGATCCACGCGGCTATTGCGGCGCCGATCAGCACCGCGATCCCGGCCGTGACGGGCGGCATCTGCAAGTGCCTGGTGACGACTATCCCTGCCGCGATCACCGGCATGTGGATCGCATAGAGGGGGAAGGACAATTCGCCGAGCAGGGCAAACAGCCGCCGGCATRCCGGTGGCGGCTCCATCGTCGATGCCATGAGGACGATCAGCGGTGACAGCGCGAGCGCGAAAACCAGATCATAGGGCAATCGCAGCGCGCGTGGCGGATCGGCAAATAACAGTATCAGCAAGATGGCGAGCAGGGCGACCGACCAGATCGTCTGCCGTCCATGTGCCCCGGAGCGATACCGATAGATCAGCAGGCCCGCGGTGAATGAAAAGACCGTTCTGGCGATACCGCCGGGCACAGTCGGCCATGTCGTTCCGAGGCCGATGTCGTTTGCCCATATCGCCCCCCACACAAAGGCGATGCCGGCGACGACGAGTAGGGCGATATAGCCCCGGAGTGACGTCAGGCGCGCGATGGCCGCCCATGCGACGTTGACCCAGAATTCAAAGATGAGCGACCAGGCCGGCCCGTTGAGTGGCGCGATGTAGAAGATCCCAGGCCCGAAAGCCGGGAGAAAGAACAAGGCCGGGACGAGCGCCCACCCGATCGAACCGATCGGGATCGCGCCACCCATGTGCAGGACATTTTCGGCAACGACTTGCGCGATGCCGAGGACCAGGCCGAGGAGATACAGCGGATAGAAGCGGATCAGACGCTTCGCCGCAAAGCCGCGCATCGTTAGCGTGCCGGACACAAGCTTGGCCTGGTATGCGCCGGCAACGACGAACCCGCTGAGCGCGAAGAAGAAATCTACCGCGAGATAGCCGCTCGCCGCTTTCTGCGGCCAGAAGAACGAGAACATGTGGAAGACCGCAACCGCGAGGGCCGCAGCGCCGCGCAACCCGTTCATCGTCTCATAGGTGCGCGTTGACGTGGTCATGCTGCGCCTTTGCTTGCTGGGCACCTTCCGCGCAATAGTTGTCCGGCGGATTCGGCCGCGGATCTGGTGCAGATTGCGGTGATTCCCGGCCCGGTTCGGAATATTCCGCCACACCAGCTTAGCAATAAGGCGCACGTCACCGTACTGGGGGTGATGAGGAGGTTTAGCGCCCGAATGGTGCGGAAACCGGGTGCGGCCGTGCCGCGGGCTCGGCGGACCATCAAGGCGGGTGCTGGCGGGATTCCGGCGTTTCTTTTTTCCTCCGCTATTCGCAGCAAATCCGCGCCGGAATTTCCCCTGCTTGATTCAAACGGGCGCCGGAACCGGGTCTTGAGAGGGCGGGATTGTCCATAGCGGGTGCGTGACATGGCGGAACGGCGGATTGAATCGGGCCACGAGAGGCCGGATGCGGTGGCGAGAGATGCGGCGGGGACGGGTGGCGCCGAGCCGGCCGCCTATCGTGTCGGGAAAGGCAGGCCGCCGACCGGCCGGCGCTTCGCCAGGGGCCAGTCGGGCAATCCGCGGGGGCGTCCGAAAATGCGCGGCGGATCGGGCAAGCCGGGCGATCGCCTGATCGGCGCCGACCAACCGACGCGGCGGATGATCCTGGAGGAAGCGTATCGGACGATCACGGTGCGGGACGGCGACGAGGAAATCCAGATGACCGCGAACCGGGCGGTGTTCCGGGCGATGATGGAGCGCGCGCTGAAGGGCAGCAGGATTGCGCAACGCAAATGGATCGAGATGGTCGAGCAGGCCGAGGCCGAACAGAGGAGCAGGAGTGAGGGGATGTATGGACATCTCCCCGGCGCGGGCCGCTTTCGGCCGGGCGCCGATGCTGCGCATCTTCGGTGGCAGATTGGTGGAGTACTACCGAAATCCCATGCAATACAGCCAAAGTGGCTATTTCCTATTATAGAATAATGATTCGATAACCCTGTAATCCACTTCCAGATTAAAATTTCGTGTGCGAAACGCTATGCGTCTACGAAAGGAAAAGATCATGGTCGCCAAGGGAATCGATTATTATCTTTACTCGGATTCGGAAAATCTACGCACTGACCTGGCCGTCCCGAAGATTCATCGCGCTCACGGCCCCGAGGCGAACTTCCAGCGCAACAACTTTCAGGTGCAATCGCAAAACATCCCTGATCCGGTCAACTATACCGGCAGGCTCGAATGGGTGACGACCGATCACGGCAAGGAGACGCTCAGGCAGTGGCAGAACATCAGTTCGCTCGACGGCAACCTCAAGACCGGCACGATGCACACCATGTTCAACACGCCGCCGCGGATCGGCAGCCCGACGGTCTGCTGGGGCCTGTACGACGCGGGATCCGGCAAGGTCTCCGGGATGACCAACCAGCATCAGCTCTATATCTATTCGACGCGCGATCAGCGCCGCTGGATGGGCGATCTCGCCAAGCGCAATCCGCGCGTCGCACGCGGGCCTTTGTACCGATTTGCGCTGCCCGGTTCCCATGACGCTGGCATGTTCGACATGCGCGCGGTGATGAAGGTGGTACACAATCCCGCGTTCGTCTTGGCGCTCGGCGCGTTTATGGGCGTGGCCGCCGCCCTGCTCGGGCCGCGCGCGATCGCCAATCTCGCGATGACGCAGAAGGACAATATCCGCACGCAATTGGACATCGGCATCCGCTATTTCGATTTTCGCCCCGGCTGGATGCACTCTGCGATCCGCCCCTTTTTCGGCAGCACGCTCTACCATCAGCACGGACTGGTCCCAGGATATCCCTATGTGGATTTCGTGGTGGACGTGCTGCGCTGGCTCGACGCCAATCCCGGCGAGATCGTGGTGGTCAATCCGAACACCCAGGGCTTCGCAGCCGATGCGATGAAGCCGACCGATGCCTCCGTGCAGCACGCGCTCAATACCGCGATCGACAGGGTCAAGCTGCCCCGGCCGATCGGCATCGGCAGGTCAGCCCATCTCGACAGGAGTTACGATTCGCTGATCCGTGACAATACCCGCCTGATCTTCGCAAACGAGATCCAGAACGGGTCGCAATTCTACAACAGCTGGAGCGGAGCCTATGCGACGTTGCGGCCCGCCCCCATCATCAAAGCCTTTGAAGGCATGAAGCGCGAAATGCCGGCCAATACCAACCATGTCGTGATGCAGATGCAGGCGACGGCGACGAAGATCGGTGCGGTCGTCGCGGCCTCGGTCGTCACGTCAAGCGACGCCTCATCGCCCCTGCTCGCGACCAAACCGGCGATGGACGCCGCGACCAACCCCTGGCTGCGCGCGAACGCCGCCAAGCGGCTGTCGCCGGATCGTTTACTGGTGTTCCTCAACGACTTCGTCGACAATTGCATGGTCGAGACGGCGATCATAGTGACGGAGCAGCGCGCGCGGGATTGAGCGCGGGGGGCGGGTGACCGCTTTGCGCTGGTCCAGCCTCCCCTCTTGGGAGAGATTGTGCTGGTCCTCGGCGAGGGCACCACATCCACTGTGCCAGAGGCGATCCAGCTCGGTTGTGATGGATGAGGCGCATCTGATCGGAGCGCTGCGCTATGTGGCGCTCAATCCGGTCCAGGCGCGGCTGGTCGAGCCGCCCGAGGACTGGCGCTGGTCGAGTAGGACGGCGCACATCACCGGCGCGGGCGACCGCTTTGTCGATGTGGTGCCGGGGCTGAAGCGCGTGAGCGATTTAGCCGCTTTCCTGGTGGAGGCGTTCGATGAGGCGTTGAGCTATGCTGCTCCGCTCCGCGCCGCGCGGAAAGTGTCGGCCATCCAGTGGTCGTAGGCGTGGCTCGCCGACATTGAAGCTCGTCCTGTGATCCCGCTCTCGCCACGCAAGCGCGGGCCCGTTCCGGAGGGTGGAGGTGAGGTTTAGGGGTTGTTGCACGTAGCACCGTAATGACACGGCCTGGCCTGGGTTGGGAGCGACGGCTTCAGGAGGATCAAGGCGGGATGGCTGCCGTCAGTCGCGCTATGCGGACACCGTTCGTTGCGCGACACCGTCGATCTTGCCTGCGATCTGCCGCCACACACCAGCCGGGAGGTCATGTCCCATGCCATCGATCAGCAGGAGTTCGGCCTCCGGGATAGAAGCGGCTGTGTCTCGGCCGCAGTCCGGCAAGAATAGCGGATCGTCATTTCCATGAATGACCAGCGTGGGTGCCGTCACAGCCGACAACCGGGAGCGCCGATCTCCCGTCGCGCCAATGGCCGCGATCTGGCGACCCGTTCCGGCGGGATCATAGGCACGGCCGAGCTCCTCCGAAGCCAGTGCACGGTGGGCTTCCTCGTCGAAAGGGTAGCCAGTGCCCGCGATGCGTCTGGCGAAGGCTGAACTTCGCGACAGGAAGCCGGCTCGATCGGAGGCAGGGTCGGGCATCGGCCGCATCATCATCGCCATCGCATCCGGTGCAGCCTGCGGGAGCGCTGGATTGCCCGTGCTCGACATGATCGAGGTCAGCGAGAGGACGTGGCTACCGTGCTCGCTGGCCATGATCTGAGCGATCATGCCGCCCATAGACCGTCCAACGATGTGAGCTTGCCCGATCCCCAGCGCGTCCATCAGTCCGATCGCGTCCGCCGCCATGTCGTAGAGCGTGTACGGCACCTCCGGTCGTTGCCCCGCCTGAAGCGCTGCAGCCAGCGCGCCGAAATCCACGGCCGGGCACCCGTCGAGATGCGTCGAATAACCGGCGTCCCGATTATCGAAGCGCACCACGCGATAGCCCAGGGATACGAGCTCGGCGCAGAACGGGGCGGTCCAGCGGATCATCTGGGTGCCAAGTCCGGCGATCAGGAGGACCACCTCACCGCTCGTATCGCCGAAGCTCTCCCAAGCCAGTTCGATCCCGTTTGCTTTGGCGATGTTCATGGCGGGACGTTCTCTCGTGCTCGGTGGTTCGCCGAGATCTCTCGCTACGGCCTGCGGTCACTAGAGGGTATTGCCAGCAGATGCGAAGGCCCGGAATCGGGAACGACAATTCTGCCGGCCTATGTCCGTTATTGCGGCGCTTGCCGGCAGACCGCTTCATTAGGCCAGGGCCCAACTCGCCGAGGAGCGAGTCGCGGTCCGGTTCGGTGTTGCGCACCCCTTTCGGCTGCGGGCCGGCGCGGGCGCCGGGCAGAGAGCCGCATCGACGCCATTATTGCCGCCATGCTCGAAATGCCCCCTTCACTGGAAATGCCCCCTTCGCTGAAAATGCCCCCTTCGCTGGAAATGCCCCCTTCGCTGGAAATGCCCCCCTTCACTGGAAATGTTTGTGAAGAATGCCGAATTCGCCTAGCGGGATGGCACAAGAAACATCGTCGACTGAGCAACATCTATGTCGAACCTGAAGATGGATTTCCGCCAGCCCCCTGCCCAGCTGGCCGATCATTTCTCGTTTTTCTACCATTTCGAGCAGGACGACGATCGTTTCGAGGGGGTCGACCGCGCCGATTATGCGCAGTTCCGCTTCATCCTGCGCGGCGACAATGCGCGGTATCGCTTTATCGACGGCACCGAGCAGGCGATGCCGGACACCTATGTGCTGGGCCCCACCACCGGCTCTTCGAGCCTGAGCTGCGATGGCGCGGCCGAGGCGATCGGCGTCGGGCTGATGCCGCATGGTTGGGCGGCGCTGGTGCCGATGGACGCCTCGGCGGCGGCGAACCGGCTGTTCGACGCGAAGGACCTGTTCGGCCCGATCGTGACCGAGGTGTATGAGAAGCTGCGCGCCACGCCGGATTTCGATGCGCGCGTCGCGATCCTGGAGGAGATGCTGGTCACGCTGATGCGGCGGCAGAAACCGGGGTATCAGGCGTTCGTCGCCCAGGTGAACGAATGGCTTGCCGGCACCGTCGCGCCCGAGGTCAACGACCTGGTCGCGCTGACCGGCCTGTCGCTGCGGCAGGTGCAGCGCGGCTGCAAACGCTATTTCGGATCGCCACCCAAGGTGCTGGCCCGCAAATACCGGGCGCTGCGCGCGGCGGTGGCGATGACGCATCGCGACCCCGAGCTGGACGAGATGCTGGACGAGGGGTTCTACGACCAGTCGCATGTGGTGCGGGAAATCAAGCATTTCACGGGGATGACGCCGCGGGCCTTTGCCGAGCATCCGACGGAGCTGAACCGGGAGATTGCCAAGCGGATTGCGCTGGAGCGGGAGAATCCGATCCGGCGGAGTGGGGTGATTACCTGAGGTGGAGTGGGGGGAATTTGGTATTGCGTCCCCGAAATCCCCCGAAATCCCTGCTGCATTTACTTTTGGAGCGGGCGGTTCGTTCGCCTGGCCCAGCGCCAGCGTTGCAGCGAGGTGGTAAAATCTTCAGACATGCCGCTTACCGGGGCCCCGACGCGTCAGGGCAAGGAACATGGAACAAGCTGTCGTTCGGGTGACACTTTCGCTGGTTGGACCCGGTATTCTGACATTATTCGGGATCGTGTTCGGTGCGTGCTGGCTGGTCGAGCGCCGCCGAGTGCACCTGTTGCTGATGGCAGCCGCGTGCGCGCTGGTCGCGATCGGGGCCACCGTTCAGGTACTTTACTGGCCTCGAGATACCGGCCTCAATGCCATGATATCAGGCCTGTTCTATACAGTGGGAGTGCTAGCTGCCGCTGAAGGGATCGTCCGACGTTCCGGGCGAAGCCTGGGGCTGTGGAGCCATATGGTCGCGGTCACCGCGATAATGGGCTTGCTCTGGTACTTTTTCTACATCGACAGGAGCCTCATCGCCCGGGTGTACATCCAGAACCTGGGCTATGGCATGATCCTGCTGGCGGCGGCCCTGCGCATATCGAAGCTGAGGCGGAGTCATGTCATCGACAGGATCCTGTTCTGGACCTTGCTGGCCTTTGCCCTCCATTTCTTTCCGCGAACGATCTTTACCATCGGATTCTCGGCGCCCGTAGGGGCGGCCGCCTTCGCCAACTCGCTCTTCTGGCAGGCTTTGCAGTTATCGCTTGCGGTGTTGGGCACGGCGCTGGCCATGGCGGTTCTTGCAGGCACGGTATCAGACCTGGTGGAGGATATACGCCGCGACCGTGACCTCGATCACCTGACAGGTGTGCTTAACCGGCGCGGCTTCGAAGCGTCGGTGAAGCTGTCCTTGTCCGAACCGGGAGCAAGGATGGCCTCGCTCATCATCTGCGATCTCGATGACTTCAAATCCGTAAACGATACCTACGGCCACGTTGTGGGCGATCAGGTGCTCCAGCACATTGCCAGCATCCTGCAGCAATCTACGCGCAAGCAGGATATCGTAGGGAGAGTCGGCGGGGAAGAATTTGCGATTCTGTTGCCGGACACCACCCCCGCCAAGGCGTTTGAATATGCCGAACATTTGCGTAGCGCGATATTGAATCGCGACTTTTCCGAGCTGCTGGATGCACGACGTGTTTCCGCCAGCTTTGGTGTGTCTTCAGAAAAAGACAGCCGATTCGAAAGACTGTATCAGAACGCGGACAATCACCTCTATGAGGCGAAGCGGGCGGGCCGAAACCAGACCTGGCCACAGCCCGTCTCGGCGCGCCAGAACAGATCCACTGGCGGCCATATCACGGTTTGATCTGCCCCATGCCGAGTGGCCCAAAGACCATGATCGTCTGGACCACCATGAGCCTGGCCCTTTTTTCTGGTCCAGCCATTGCGAGGACAGCCGCCCCTTTTTGCATCAGGGCAGGCTAGCCCGCCCTGATGCAAAAACGCTCCGCCGGGGTCTGATTGCCGAGGAAACTGTGCGGACGTACATTGTTGTGGTCGTGCCCCCACGCTTCACATTTATGCAGGGCGTCAGCCAAGCTCAAGAACCAGTTGGCATTGAGGCACTCCGGCCAACAGCAGGCGCCAGAGCGCGGTGCGGATGCACGCGATTGTAGAGGTCGAGCCACTTTGGCAGTTGGTCGATGACGGTCTGTGCATGGATCTAAATAGTAAGCTGTCACCGAATCCGAGGCGATCGGCGTGGGGCTGATGCCGCATGGCTGGGCGGCGCTGGTGCCGATGGACGCCTCGGCGGCGGCGAACCGGTTGTTCGACGCGAAGGACCTGTTCGGCCCGATCGTGACCGAGGTGTTCGGGACACTGCGCGCGACGCCGGATTTCGATGCGCGCGTCGCGATCCTGGAGGAGATGCTGGTCACGCTGATGCGGCGGCAGAAACCGGGGTATCAGGCGTTCGTCGCCTAGGTGAACGAATGGCTTGCCGGCACCGTCGCGCCCGAGGTCAACGACCTGGTCGCGCTGACCGGCCTGTCGCTGCGGCAGGTGCAGCGCGGCTGCAAACGCTATTTCGGATCGCTGCCCAAGGTGCTGGCCCGCAAATACCGGGCGCTGCGCGCGGCGGTGGCGATGACGCATCGCGACCCCGAGCTGGACGAGATGCTGGACGAGGGTTTCTACGACCAGTCGCATGTGGTGCGGGAAATCAAGCATTTCACGGGGATGACGCCGCGGGCGTTTGCCGAGCATCCGACGGAGCTGAACCGGGAGATTGCCAAGCGGATTGCGCTGGAGCGGGAGAATCCGATCAGGCGGCGTGGGGTGATTACTTGAGGTGGAGCGGGGTGCGAGGCCTTTATAGTAGGCACAAATCACCCTTAGGGTCACCATCGCGGATGGCCTGAAATCAGGCGGACCAAGCGCATCAGATTTGAAATCGCTCAAAGTTCTCGCTCGCCGTAGATGTCCGTCGTAAGCCCCCATCGGAGAAATACACTTCAGGGAGTTCGGATGTCAGAGTGGGAGAGCAAAGTCGTCTTACAGCGTGGCGAGAGCCTGACGCGGACGGGATCACGTCAAACCGGGTTCATGCAGGAGACCGATATTGATAATTATGATGTCGTGGACGGTGACGGCAACACGAACGGCACAGTCGAGATAAGGGATCATACCGCCGTGAGAGGATTACGCCGAACAATCACCGTCATTCAACGAGACAGCAGCGGGAAGATTGTTGTTAACGAAGTCTGGAACCCGTAATCGAATAAGGTTATCAAACCGTTCGATCTGATCAGGACAAATTAAACAGTCCGTTTTTACAACGAATCACTAAAGATATTACAAGGATAGAATCATGACAACTGGACTGGAAAGGTGGGCCAGAACTGAACGACAATTCATCAAGGACGACATCATGTGGCTTAAGACTGGAGCCAAACTCATCTCGCCTAGCGGTGACGATATCAGCGCCCGAAAGCTGGTCGAGTTGGAAGCGCGATTAGAGCAGGCTCATCTGGCGCTCGGGGACAGTTCGAATTGATGCAGATCATACGGACCTGGTCGTCCGGTGGACAATCTTCTTCGCTGTGCTCCACAGTATGGGCAGTACGGAGGCGCTGAGCGACCGGGTCTCGCCGACAATCGCGACGGCTTCGCGCCCAGCCATGGCGATGGCGGCAGACCCGCGGTCTGTTTACCTCGAACAAGCTGTCGTTCGAGTGCTCACAGTTGCCCGTCTTGAGTCGAGAGCGGTGGCACTGCGCATAGTTAACCAGAGCGCCAGTCCATTGGCCAGTTAAGTGGAGTGTCACCGCGCCCCCTTGACGGAATAGGAGCCGTCGCAGAACATAGAGATCGCACGCACTCAACGCAGGCAGAAGTCGGATTCGATTGGTAGAAATAAAGGCGGGCCGATTGCCGATCCGGTACGGCGAGAATCGTAATTGGGGGATCCGTTGATTGCATTTCCGCGCATCGAACGCGTTTCTGTTCGTAGCTATGACCTCTATCCCGGATTAGGTGAGAGCAAGGAGCTCTGCCTGGAACTTGGCGGGGGGCCTTGGCTCGTTCTCGGCGTTAATGGTCTCGGCAAGAGTACATTGCTCCTGCTTATGCGATATCTCCTGACCGGCGCGGTTCGGGCGCGTGGAGCAGGCTTTGCCGGCGATCGTGATGACTTGCAGGCTGTCAATAATCGGTTTTTCGCGGTTCGGGTACTCGACGGCGCGCGGGATTCGGTTGCCACTATCGAGGTTAGCGTTGGCGATGCGAAGTTGGTTGTAGAACGCTCACTTTCGAATTTGACGCTCATTAAAGCGGTTATCACACGAGACGGCGTGTCCGAGGAGATTGGCAGCGAAGAAAATTATCGCGCCGCTTTCACCGCACTGATGGGCGTCGCGCAGTTCGAAGACGTCGTACGCGCGCTGGATCACCTCACTTTCTACTTGGAAATGCGACAACCTCTAATTTGGGATGGGGCCGCCCAATTTGAGCTATTTCGCGCCCTCTTGACCCCCAATCTTTCGGCCGATCTACGTCGCCTTGAAGGCGAAATCGTCTCTGCAGACAGTGCGGCACGCAACCTCAGCGCAACGCTTTTCAAGATAACGGCTAAACGACAGAAGGAAGCAATAAAGAAAGTAAGCGCTAGCGACACCAGAGCGCGCATTGCAGCTGCTCAGGGAGAACTTGATGCCCTACTCAAGGATGAAATAAAATTATCCGAAGAATTAGACGGAGCTGAAACGCAGCGCTCTGACTACAATCTCCAGGTAAAGCGCGCCGAGAAAGAGCTCGACGATGCGGCGCAGGTATATGAAAAGATAAAATTCGATGTACTTCGTCAAGCATTCGCAGGAGTTAACCCGACTGATCAGTATATTTTCCTGAAACTTATATCGGAGAAAATATGCATTGCCTGCAACCAAGCAGCGCCAGATGCTGCGAAGGAGATGCAGACCCGCAGCGATACCGGGCATTGCGTAGTTTGCGGCAACCCTCGAAAATTCGACACCAACGTCGAATACATCGGTGATGCCGCTAAAAATAAGGCGGTAGAAGCCTACGAGGCGCTAGAATCGCGTCGCCGCGAACTTGATGACCTTCGTCGCCAGTTCATAACTTCGAATGATTTCGTTTATGCTCTACATAAAAAGCTATCTGCTGTCCGGCTGAATGCAGAAACGAAACACGGCACAATTCGACAATTGAAGAAGAATTTACCGGCAGAAGAGGGCCTGGAGCTTAGTCGCGAAGAGGATCGCATTGTTACGCTTCGTGAGCAAGTGCAGATATTTCGACAAGAGAGAACTATTGCGGAACAAAAGATTGACGAACTCCTTGTTCAGCTGAAGAACGCGACGGAGGAGATTCGAGAACGATTGGAAGGGGCATTCGATCGTCGGGCTGAGCCGTTTTTCGCGGAGCAAGTTCGGCTCGTGTACGCGCCCCGAACCGCTAAGATCGGGCAAGGGGGGCGATCATTCGAATTTCCTGCGTTCGAAGTCGAAATGACATCTGGTGCTACCCTTAGCCAATTTGTTCGAAGGACCCAAGAACAGGTCTCGCTATCGCAGCGTGAATATCTGGATATTATCTTCCGGATGATCCTTATTGACGAACTGGGCTCGGGAAAAGGTACTCTGGTTGTAGACGGACCGGAAGGATCATTAGACGCCGTATTCGCGGGGCGCGCGGGAGACCTATTTGCGCGCTTTGCGATGGGAGATACCGCCAACGTTATACTCGCTTGCAACATCATCGAGGGCGGATTCATTCCGCATACCCTATCAGCGTACCTGAAGGAACAACGCAGATCTCGCGTCGTGAACCTGATCGAACAAGCAATGCCCACGCAAGCGCTCATCAATCTGCGTGATCTCTACATGCAGAAGGTCGATGAGATTCTTGGCCAGGACCCTCAATGAGTGCTGGACAGCCTGAACCAGACCTCCGTGTCCGGGCTCGCCTCTTGCAAATCATCGCGGCTTTGGAAGGCGCTGGCGGCACTCCGATATCTAACCGCGATCTACACGCTTTCGCTTATCTAACTAACGTGCTCAGTCCAGTATGGGAAGTCGAACCGCTAGAACGGTCGGTTCTCAAAGATCGTGACGGCCCACGCTCCTCGGCGTTGGAGCATGAGCTAGATTTATGCGTCGGAGCGGGCCTGATAGTCGTCGATGCGTTAAAGCCCGATCCTGAAAACCCGTTACGCCTCGATGCAACTTACCGGCTTAACGCTAGGGCCGTGCGCCCCGTATTGGCAGCGATCTCGATCCTTCCCGATCAGGAGAATATTTCCGCATATCTCAACGAACTCGCATTTGCCTTCCTTGAGATTAGCCCGGACCAACGAGATGACGCTGCATTGCAGGATGCAACATGGTCAAATCCCGCGATCGCAGATGGGCGCGTTGTCGATTTTGGCGAGCGCTTAAAGAAGTCGATCAACCCGACCTATAACGCTGCGGAGACATTTCAGACGTTCGCTCCTGAAGGGGTTACGCTAAATAAGGCAGAGAAGCTTCTAATGTACGTACGCCTTCTCAAGAGGAGGTCGCATGGTTAGCAATCTCGGCGGGATAACGCTTGAGGAAATCAAGAACTCTGCGCGAGAGCAGCCGTTTCCCGACAACGCAGGAGCCACGCCTAGCGAGCGCTTTTTGATGAAGATCTCAGCTTTGGTGACGATTCGCCAGCAGCAAGGAGATTCAGGTGGGGTCGCGGTCTTCCTTCAGAGCGATGCGCTCCAAAGCGACGCCGAAGATTGCGGCGGGACTTTTCACCCGGTGATTGCAACCGGCAACGACCCCATCGCTGGAAAGGTATGGCTTTCGAATGCCGCCCTGGGAGCCGCATACGCGCTCAACATTGATTGTAGCGACCAAGCCGTAATTTTCGGGAAAGTCAGAAGTGCAGGCTTTGGCGGTCTTCCAGCACTAGTCATCGATTGGAGAGGCAATGTTCCGGTAGGCCGCTTTTATGCAAAGGGCTTGGAGAACGTTGACTTCGTGCATGACGTGGCACTTGCTTACACTGAGATAACAAGGGACGACCTCAAAGACTGCCTTGATCATTTCTATAATACGTCGCTCGCAACACCACTGCGCACTCGTGAAGGTCATGCCCCAGCAGTTTGGGGCGACGCATCAAAAGGGTGGCCAGCACATCGGCCAGAAGAACGCATACAGGGAAAGTTAATCGAGCAGCTGCGATCACGTTACACGAAGCACAAAGTCCGCGCAGAGCCTAAAAATGACGACGGCATCACAGATTTAGTGATTTATGCAGAGACCCGTGACGTATCAGGGAAGAAAATTATTGTAAAGGAGTGGGTTTTAGAACTGAAAGCTCTTACCGATAGAACTGAGGCAGGCAATACGATTGGGGTCGCTGACACAAGGGGGCGCGTCGTGGAAGGTATCACTCAGGCGGTTGCCTACCGGCATAGAGAGCATGCCAACAATGCTGCACTCTGCTGTTATGACATGCGCGCCGCTGACGAAGGTGATCGCGCATGTTTCGCCGAAATCCAAGAAGAGGCTATGCGGGAAGCGGTTTACCTTTGGCGATGGTTTCTCCATCGCAGCTCCTCGGCCCTGCGGACGGAGGAGCGCGCCGCCCGAAATGCTTCAGCGGCGAAAGGTCAAAAGACTCTCTAGCAATTCCGGACGCCCACCTTGTTGGGGAGACGCGCGCATTGACCTGAAGGGCTCAACGGCAAGCAACTGATAACCAATCCCGGCCGCTATTTCGGCGAGGATGTCAGCGACCGGCACTTGGATGCCGTGGTAACGACTGTCGCCGACGACAAGATAGGCCCTGCCGCCGGGCACGATCGATCCGTGAAGTTTTTCGAGAATATCTTGCATATCGGAGAAATAAGCGGAGACCATGTCAGGGATGGTTCCGTTCCACAGCTCCCCCCGGATGCTGTCTAACTCAAGCGACACGCGCCTAAGAATATCTGACTTTACTTCCGACCCGGAATAATCTCGCTTAATCTGAACGTGGCTACGCAAAGTCTCCAGTCGGAGTTTCCGATTTGCCTCGCCACCATTCAAATAGCCGCAAACCCAAAGTTCCACGTTATAAACATCGGTATAATCGAAGGAATTCGGGTACGGTGGCGAAAAGATAGCCACATCGAATTGGCCGGATGACGGCGTCAAAACTCGGGCATCGCCACGCAGTAAATCGTAGCCCAGATGCTGCCTGTTTCGAAAACGCTGGATGTCATAGACAGCTTGGACGAAGGCGGCATCGAAGGCGAAGAGAACATCAGAAGCTGACGATTCACGATCCGCCCAGTTTTTTCTGTAACGTCGCCCCTTCCCGCTCACTACTACGTTACTGACCTGCAACGAGATTGGGGCGAGAAGCACCCTAAAAAGACGGCGATGAGAGAGTTCTTTAACCGCCAAGATCGCGTTGCGGAGACCTGCCAAGCGCCGAGCTACCGCTTCGCTGAAAATATACCGACCATCCTTGCCTGGAGCTACGAACGTAGCGGGCGCACCAGGGAATATGTCATCGCTATCGTCGTCATCAACTTCCCGCAACAACGATGCATAATCATCCAACAATGCTGCGGCATCATAGGAAGCAAGCTTCGCTTCGATCAAATCGGCAAGATAAGGGTTAACCTCAATGGTCGTTGGCGCTGCGCCGAGAAACTGGCTTGCAAGCGCGGTCGTCCCAGACCCCCCGAACGGGTCAATAACTTGAGATATTGGTCTTCCGAGAGCTAGGCTCGTCTCTTCAAATGCCTGCGCTATTAATTCGGGCGCGAAAGCTTCCTTGAACGCACGCCACGCTTGAAAAGCGACAAGCGGCGTACCCGCATTCGTCGAAAGGTGAGCAGGGCTACGACCATCCAGCCAATCTTGCAGTGTTGCTGGTCGATCTTCAACAAATAGCATAGGCGCGATCCCCGATGTAGCCACCCTCGCGCACGAAATTTGGCGGGCAAAAGTTAGCATTCGTTGATATTTTTTGCAATACACTTGAAGCGATGGCCAAGAGGGCCCCTATCGCCCGTGGTAAAAATCATAAACCTGCCGCGCCACCAGCGCCGAGACCCCCGGCGCCTTCTGCAGGTCCTCCAGGCTCGCATTGCGCACCGCCCGCCCCGTGCCGAAATGCATCAGCAGTGCCTTTTTCCTCGCGGGGCCGATGCCCGGCACCTCGTCCAGCGGGCTCGCGCCGATCGCCTTGGCGCGTTTTGCGCGGTGGGCACCGATCGCGAAGCGGTGGACTTCGTCGCGCAGGCGCTGGAGGTAGAACAGGACGGGCGCGTTGGTCGGCAGGGTCAGCTCGCGGCCGTCCATCAGGTGGAAGACCTCGCGCCCTTCCCGCCCATGGTCGGGGCCCTTGGCGACGCCGACCAGGCAGACATCCTCGATGCCGAGTTCCTCCAGCACGCCCTTTGCGGCGTTGAGCTGGCCACGGCCGCCGTCGATCAGCACCAGATCGGGCCATTCGCCTGAATCCCGATCGGGGTCCTCGGCCTGAGCGCGGGCGAAGCGGCGGCCGAAGACTTCGCGCATCATGCCGAAATCGTCGCCGGGGATGGTCTTCGCATCCTTGATGTTGAACTTGCGGTACTGGCCCTTGCGGAAACCCTCCGGCCCAGCGACGACCATCGCGCCGAGCGCATTGGTGCCCTGGATATGGCTGTTGTCGTAGATCTCGATCCGGTCGGGCGGCTCGGCCAGATCGAACAGATCGGCGACCTCGCGCAGCAGCTTTGCCTGGGTGGTGCTTTCGGCGAGGCGGCGATCGAGCGCTTCCTCGGCGTTGCGCTTCGCCTGGTCGAGCAGGCGGCGGCGGGTGCCGCGCTGGGGGATGGAGATGGCGACCTTCGCCCCTGCCCGCTCGGCGAACGCCTCCTGCAGGAGCTCGGTCTCTTCCAGCTCGCGATCGACGAAGATGATGCGCGGCGGGGGCACCTCCTCGTAGAATTGGGTGAGGAAGCTCGCCAGCACCTCCGCCTCGGGCACGTCGTTGGTGTGGGCGGGGAAGAAGCTGCGATGGCCCCAATTCTGGCCGCCGCGGATGAAGAAGGCCTGGATGCCCATGACGCCGTTCTTGTTGGCGAGCGCGAAGATGTCGGCGTCCCCTACCCCTTCCGCGTTGATCGCCTGGCTGCCCTGGATGAAGGTGAGCGCCTTCAGCCGATCGCGGATGATCGCKGCCAGCTCGAAATCCATATTCTCGGCCGCTGCCTGCATCTGGCCGCCGAGCTTGGTCTGCACCTGGGTCGATTTGCCGGCGAGGAAGGCCTTGGCGTCGCCGATGAGCTCGCCATAATCCTCCTGCGAGATGCGGCCGACACAGGGGGCCGAGCAGCGCTTGATCTGGTAGAGCAGGCAGGGCCGGTCGCGCGTCCTGAAGAAGCTGTCGGTGCAGGAGCGGAGCAGGAACAGCTTCTGCAGGGCGTTGAGCGTGTTGTTGACGCTGCCGGCGCTGGCGAAGGGGCCGTAATAATTGCCCTTGGCGCGGCGGGCGCCGCGATGCTTCTGGATGCGCGGAAAATCATGATCGGCGCGCAGGAGGATGAAGGGGAAGCTTTTGTCGTCGCGCAGCAGGACGTTGTAGGCGGGGCGATAGCGCTTGATGAGCTGCGCCTCGAGCAGCAGCGCCTCCGCCTCGTTATTGGTGGTGACGATGGTCATCGAGCGGGTCTGCGCGACCATGCGCTGGAGCCGTTTCGGCAGGCGATCGACCTGGGTGTAGTTGTTGACCCGGTTCTTCAGCGCGCGGGCCTTGCCGATGTAGAGCACGTCGCCCTTCGCATCCTGCATGCGATAGACGCCGGGGCGTGTGGGCAGCGTTTTCAGCACGTTGCGGATGGCGGCCACGCCGGCCTCCAGATCGGGCGCGTCGGTGCCGCGGACCGTGAAGGTGGATTTCTCTTCGTTGAAGCGATCGGGGGCATTGGGGGTGGACATCGTCCCCCTCAGTTAGGACTCCGGCGCGCCCGCAACAACGGCTATATCATGTCCGACAGGGGAGCTGGACATGCAGTTGAAGGGCAAGACGGCGTTAGTGACCGGGGGCAGCGACGGCATCGGGCTGGAGATCGCACGGCACCTGCAGGCGGCGGGGGCGGAGGTGATCGTGGTCGGGCGCGACCGGGGGCGGCTTGCCGCGGCGCTGGCCGAGGGGTTCGACACGGTGACGGCGGACCTTTCGAGCGCCGCCGGGTGCGACGCGCTGATCGCGGAAGTGGCCGAGCGGACGATCGACATCCTGGTGAACAATGCCGGCATGGGCGCGACCTTCCAGGTTGGGGTGCCGTTCGACCTGGGCGAGATCGACCGGTGCATCTTCCTGAACGTCAATGCGCCTGTCCGGCTGATCGCGGGGCTGCTCGACCGGCTGCGCGCGCGGCCCGAGGCGATGATCGTCAACGTCACCTCCGGGCTGGCGATCGCGCCGAACGCGGGGAGCCCGGTCTATTGCGGCACCAAGGCGGGGCTGCGGAGCTTCACCATGGCGTTGCGGGCGCAGCTGGCGGGCACCAGCGTGCAGGTGATGGAGGCGTTGCCGCCGGTGGTCGAGACGCGGATGACCGAGGACAATCTGCACAAGAAGATGCCGGCGCCGGAATGCGGGCGGCAGATCGTCGCGGCGATGGCGCGCGGGCGGAAACAGGCGAATGTCGGCATGACCGCGGTGCTGAACGCGGTGTATAATGTGTCACCCGCCATCGCACGGCGGGTGATGATCCGGTATTAGGGTTTAAATCTGAACGGCTTGAAGCGCTGCTTTTGCCTCCTTCTTTCTTCCCCGGCGGAGAGTACCGGGTCGGATCGTCCCCCGGACGATCCTTGAACATGCGGGGCATGTTCAACCCGGTACTGGGCCCAGTAGGAAAGGTAGATGTAACGACGCGCAGCACTTCCCATTATCGTCCCCCAACTGGGCCCCGGCCTTCGCCGGGGAACAAGGGAGTTTGGGATCGCCTGCGCTCAGATTAACGCATTCCCGGACCTATTTGAGCGCGGCGAGATCGGCCTTGGCCTTGGCGAGCTGTGCGTCGGTGAGGGCGCCGTTGGACAGCGGCTGCACGGCGCTCAGCGACAGCACCTTGAACTGGTCATAGGCCGGGTGCGCGAGCATGCCGGGGAAATCGGCCTCGAGCACAGCCTTGCCGGCCGGGTCGGCGGCGATGGTCTGGATCGGGGTGTCGAGATCGAACTTCGCCGCGGTTGCCGCGGGGGCAGCCGGTGCGGCCGGGGTCGCAGGCGCCGCAGGAGCGGTCTGCGCGACGGCGGGGGCCGCCGTCATCACGAACAGGGCGGTAAGGGCGGCAAGCTTCATGGGACTCTCTCTCCAGGGATCAGGACACGCGACTCGGTGCCCCGGCCCCGGGTGTAGCCGGGATCGAGACACCGTGGAATGTCGGTGATGCTGCCCGAAGGCGGGATTAGTTGAGGCGACCGAGACCGGCGATGGTGCGATCGACCAGCGGCGCATCGGCCCCGGCGTCATGCTTCTCGGCGATGATCGCAGCGGCCGCACGGGTGGCGGCGTCGGCTGCCGTAGCGCGAACCTCGGCAATCGCGGCGCGCTCGGCCGCGGCGATCTTGTCCTCGGCCATCTTGCGACGGCGGCCGACCAGATCGGCGGAATCGCTTTCGGCCTTGGCGATCATCAGCTTCGCCTCTGCCTCGGCATGGGCGATGATCGCGGCGGCATCGCCGGCGCTCGCCGCATTGCGTGCCTTGGCCTCGGCAAGCTGCTTCTCCGCCTCGGCACGGAGGCGCGAGGCCTCGTCGAGCTGGGTGCGGATCGTGGCGATCTTTGCGTCCAGCATGCCGGCGATCATTGCCGGCACCTTCTTCCAGAGGATCAGGCCGATGACGACCAGCATCGACAGCGCGACGAAGCCGGGCGCCGAAATGCCCAGAGCCGTGGGCTCGTGATGCAGCTCGGTCGTGCCGGTCGCCGCCGTCAGAGTCTCGTGATGCGCGTCAGCCATGCGCCAGTTCCGCCTTCACCTGCTGTTCGATCGCCGAGCGATCGACCGCCACGCCCGAAAGCTTGGCGACAATATCCTGAACCGCGTCGACGGTCGCCGTCTCGATCTCGGCCAGGGCAGTCGTCCTGGCACCCTCGATCCGGGCGGTGGCATCGACGAGCTCCGCGGCCATTGCCGCGTCGCCCGCCTTGACGTTGGTTTCGGCCGTGGCGGCTGCCTTGGCCTTCGCCTCGGTCACCGCCTTCAGGGCCTGGGACCGGGCCGATTCGAGCCCGGTCTGATAGTCGAGTTCCGACGCACGGGCGGCGGCATTCGCGGCCTCAGCCGCGGCGAGGTCTCCGCTGATCTTCGCGTTACGATCGTCGATCGTGCGCTCGATCTTGGGGACCATCGCCTTGCCGATCCCGAAATAGATCAGGGCGAACACGATCGCGAGCCAGAACAGCTGCGACGCGTAGATCTCTGTGATCTGGGATAGCTGCGGCATTGAGGTCGCTCTTCGCTTACTTGACGACGAAGAGGATGAGGATCGCGACGACGAACGCGATCAGGCCGAGCAGCTCCGATGCCGCGAAGCCGATGAACAGGCGGCCCTGCTGGCCGTCTGCTGCGCCCGGATTGCGCAGAGCGCCTTCGAGGAACGAACCGAACACGTTGCCCACGCCGAGCGCGGCCATGCCAACGCCGATCGCCGCGAGGCCGGCACCGATGTACATTGCACCAAGATCAGTCATGATAAGCTCCATTAGAAATACGGTAGTTTGGGACGAAATTCGAAAGACTTAGTGCAGGTGCACCGCATCGTTCAGGTAAAGCGAGGTCAGCAGCGCGAAGACATAGGCCTGGATCGCGCACACCAGCAACTCGAGCGCGCTGACGCCGACGATCATCAGGAAGCTGAGCACCGTGACGATGAAGCCGATCGGGCTGCCGTCGAGGCCGGCGTTCAGGCCCTGCACCACGAAGCTGCCGAACACTTCGAGCAGGATGTGGCCGGCGGTCATCGCGACGAACAGTCGCAGACCAAGGCTGAACGGGCGAACCATGAACGACACGAACTCGACCGGGATGATGACGGGCATCAGCCAGCCGGGCGCGCCGTGCGGCACGAACAGCGAGAAGAAGTGCAGGCCGTGGCGCCAGAAGCCGACCGCGAGCACGATGCCGAACGACAGGAAGGCCAGCACCGCGGTGACGGTGATGTGGCTGGTCACGGCGAAGGTGTGCAGGCCCGGCACGATCGCCAGCGGCAGCACGCCGACCAGGTTCGCGAACAGGATGAACATGAAGATCGAGAAGATGTAGGGCGCGAACTTCTTGCCTTCCGGCCCGATGTTCACCTGCATCATGTTGTCGATGAAGCCGACGACCGATTCAGCGGCCGCCTGCCAGCGCGTCGGCACCAGCTGACGCTTCATGCCGCCCCACATGAACAGGAACAGCAGCGCGAACACGACGACCATGAACAGCGCCGAGTTCGTGAAGGAAACATCGTATCCGAACAGCTCAAGATGCCGGCCGAGCACAGGCTCGACCAGGAACTGTTCCATCGGGTCAATTTTACCGGCCACGATCGCCTTACCCTTGTGCGTTGCTGTCGGAAGCGACGGTCATTCCGCGCGCTCCTTCGAGATCTTGAAGATGTTACGGAATGCCGCGACGATGGCGAGCGCGAGCAGGATCAGCAGCAGCCAGGGGCTGGTGCCAAGCCATTTGTCGAGCAGCCAGCCGATCAGGCCGCCGCCGATCGGCGCGCCGATCAGCTCGGCCAGAACGCGCGACCCCTGCGAATAGCCCTTGGCGGGCTTTGCCGCGGGATTTCCGGCAGTACGCGCCTCTTCAGTCGCACGCGCCTTCGCGATGCGGCTTTCAAGGTCATCGTTCTGGCGGTCATCGGCCAACGCGAAAGCATCCTGATAAGAAAACGCCGCCGGGCTTGCGCACGGCGACGGAAAACATGGGGCGAGCCCCCGTTGCGGCGCCCGTTTAGAAAAGGGGTCGCCTTGAGTCAACCTTAACCCCCGGTGACTTTTCGCTTCTCTCCGCCCCTGAGCCCCGAAGCGGTGGGCCGACGATATGGACGCGTTCGTCGGCCGCGGGTTCGACCGCGGAGCGGTGCCGCCTTCGGACGATGCCTCGGGGCCTGATCGCCAAGGCGGACCCGCTGCGGAACAATCGCCGAATAGCTGCTCCAGGTTGTTGCGCCCCGATCCGAACTTCGTCACGCAGACGCCATGCTGACCGGACGGACTGACCGGGCGCCGGTCGCCTTGCTCGCGGGTTTCGTCCTGCTCGTGCTCATCGTCGCCGGTGCGCTATGGCTCGTGGTCAGGCAGGATCGGGCGGCGGCGCTGGTCCTGCATACGCTGGAAGTCGAAGGCCGCCTGACCGACGTGCTGTCCCGCCTGCAGGATGCGGAGACCGGCGAACGCGGATATCTGCTCACCAGGCAAAAGCCGTTTCTCGATCCGTACCGCGAGGCGACGGCCAACCTCGATGGCGATCTGGCGGCGCTGGAGGCGGCGGTCGGCGACAACGTGTCGCAGCTGGCCAGGGCCCGCGAGCTGACCCGCCTCGCCACCGACCGCAATGCGCATCTGGGGGCCGTCATCGCCACCTTCGATCGGAGCGGCATCGTGCCGGTCGGGCAGCTGGAATATGGCAAGCGGCTGATGGACCGGATCCGCGTCGTGGTCGCGACGATGAAGAGCGAGGAGGAACGCCTGCTGCCCGACCGGCGGGCCCGCGCGCAATGGAGGCTCTTCGTCGCCATCGGCGCCCTGATACTCGCGGCGATCGGTACCTGCCTGCTCGGCCTCTATGCCTTTTCCCGCATGCGCGGACAGTTGATGCAGGTGCAGTCGGCCCATGATGCGCTCGAACAGGCGAACGCCCGGCTGATCGAGGAAGCGCAGAGCCGCGAACGGGTGGAGGCCCAGGCACGGCAGATGCAGAAGATGGAAGCCGTCGGCCAGCTGACCGGCGGGATCGCGCACGACTTCAACAACATGCTCGCCATCGTGGTGGGATCGCTCGACATGGCGAAGATCCGCGCATCGGCGGGCGACCATGGGAAAGCCGCCGCCTGCGTCGACAATGCCATGGAAGGCGCCCAGCGCGCCGCGCAGCTCACCTCCCGCCTGCTCGCCTTTTCACGCCAGCAGCCGCTCGCCCCTGCGCCGGTCGACGCCAACAAGATGGTCGGCGGCATGTCGGAAATGCTGCGCCGGACGATCGGCGAGCATCTGCGGGTCGAAACGGTGCTGGCGGGCGGGCTGTGGCCGACCTTTGCCGACGCCAACCAGCTCGACAATGCCCTGCTGAACCTGTGCGTGAACGCGCGGGACGCGATGCCGGATGGCGGACGGCTGACCATCGAGACGGCCAATGCCCATCTCGACGACGCCTATGCCGCACAGCATCCCGACGTGAAGGCCGGGCAATATGTACTCGTGTCGGTGAGCGACACCGGCACCGGCATGCCGCCCGAAGTGATCGAACGTGCCTTCGACCCCTTTTATACGACCAAGGGTGTCGGCAAGGGCACCGGGCTTGGGCTCAGCCAGGTGTTCGGCTTCGTCAAACAGTCCAACGGGCATGTGAAGATCTATTCCGAACCCGGCCAGGGTACGACGGTGAAGATCTATCTGCCGCGCGCCCTTCAGGACGCGGTCCACCCGACCGGCACGCTATCCGGCAACGCGGCCCGGCTTGACGATATCCCCCGCGCCCGGGGCGAGGAATTCGTCCTGGTCGTCGAGGACGACGAGGGGGTGCGCCACACCTCCGTCGAGACGCTGCGCGAGCTCGGCTATACCGTGGTCCAGGCGTCCGACGCGCAACAGGCCCTGGCCTTGCTCGAATTGCAGCCGCGGATCGACCTGATGTTTACCGACGTCGTCATGCCCGACATGAACGGCCGGCTGCTCGCCGAACGGGTCGCCAAGGGCTGGCCGGACGTGCGCGTCCTCTACACGACTGGCTATACGCGCAACGCCATCGTCCATAACGGCATGCTCGACCCGGGTGTGGACCTGCTGTCAAAGCCGTTCACGCTGGAGCAGCTTGCGATGAAGGTCCGGCAGGTTCTGGACCGGTAGGGGCCAGAGCGCACTGCCTTACAGACGACCTGTCGGGCGGGCTGCTTCTACTCTTCTTTTTCGTTTCCCCGGGCGAAGGCCTGGGTCCAGCGACGGGACGGCTATGCTCGTCGTCACGCTTCGTTACCTCGGCCTCCGCAACTGGACCCCGGCCTTCGCCGGGGAACTGCAGAAGGGCCGGGGAAGTGCAGAAGGGAGGAAGTCAGACGCAGCGGGAATCGCGTTCCGGTGCGCCGGCGCCGCGGGTTGCCCAGGTGCCGCCGGGGGTCTTGTACTTCTCTCCGGGGGACGTCTGCAGGATCAGGTTGCAGCCGCTGACAAAAGCCATCTGCTCGACCGTCGCGCCTGCGGCCGCGCTCTGGGTGTATTTCGCCTTGCGCTGGATGTTGATGTTGTTGACCAGCGCGCGCAGTTCGGCGCTGCCGCCGCTGACGATGCCGAGATAGCCATCGGGCTGCTCGCCGACCTGGCCCGCAGAGCGCGCGGCCTGATAGGCCGGATCGCGCTGCGCATAGGCAGCCGTAGCGAGGCCCACGAGCCCGAGGCCTGCGGCGATCATCGAAAGCTTCATCATCTTCTTCATCAGAAAATACCCGGATTCTGCTGGATCAACGTCTTCGCCTCGCCATCGAGCCGATAGACAACCTCCTGCGTCACGCTGATGTTGAGATTGATCTCGATCGGCTTGTCCGGGGCGCTGATGCTGATGCAGCCGCTCGTCGCGGTGCTGGCACCCAGGGCAAGGATCGGTAACAGTCTCTTCATCCCGTCCTTCGTCGGTCTCCACCTTCGTTTCGTCAATCCTGTTTCGGTCATGGCAGTTTCTCGCTTTCAGCAGGCTGAATGGGCTGGATGGGCGGTGGCGTCTGTTCGGGAGGCTTGGCGCGCTTGCGCTGCTCCTCGAGCAAGGCCGGCAGGTTGCGCTGGATGAGGCGCCTCGGATCGTAGAAGGACGCGGCCGAATCGATCAGCCCGCGGAAGGGCGCCTTGATCCGGACGTTGAAGATGAAGGGCAGCTTCTGCAGCCGGTCGACGATGAAGTTGCGCTTGGCACCCTCACCCTGACCGACTCCGGCGAAGCGGACCTCGGTGACCATCTCGCCGGCCAGCGGGCCGTTCATCACCAGTTCGAGATAGCGGTAGCGCAGCGACTTCAGCGCCTGAAAGGCAAGGTTGCCCCACATGCCGACATCCTTCTGGCTGACCTCCCCCACATAAGCGAGCGTGCCGCCGCCGACACGCACGGTCAGCCGGCCATTCTCGATCCGCCCCCCCTTCTCGTCGAATATCATCGGCAGCGTGCCGTCGAAGATGCCGGTGGCGTTGAGGTTCTTGAAGTCGAACTGCTGGAGGAACTCGCCGGCATCCATACTGGTGACGGTGAAGGTCATGTGGCGTTCGATCTTCTGGCCGAAATCGAGCATGGTCGGCTCGAGCACCAGCGTGCCGCCGGCAAAGGGCCAGCGCCCTCCCTCCACCTCGACACGCGTACCGGCGAGCAAGCGGTAGCGGATCGTGCCGTCATTGACGGCGATGCCGGGGTTGACCGTCTTGATCGTCGCGATCTGGCCGGGAGCGCTTTCCAGGTTGAGCAGATCGGTGAAGCGGATCTCCCCCGCAATGCCCGTTACCGGGCCGAAGGCGGCAGCAAGATCGGTGCCTGGCGTGCGGAACACGCCGTCGCTGGTCACGCCATCGGCGTTCCAGCGGATATGGCCCTCACCCGAGACGGTGCCAACCACATTCGCGATGACACCGAAGGTCAGCGGTGTAAGCTGGTCGGGCTGGAGGGCGTCGCCGAAGACGATGCCAGGTACGCTCAGGTCGGCATGGCCGCTGCCGTTCGCCAGGTTGTGCTCGATCGCGACGCCGCTGACGAAGATATGCTTGTCGGGCGTGCTCAACCGTCCGGTCGCGATGATCCCGCTATCGGCGAGCCGGAGCGCGACATCGCTGCCGGCGAGCGGCGCGAAGCGTGGCGTGGCGGCGGCATCGGCAACCCGCAGCGTGCCGCCGGTCAGGTCGAGCGCGCCCTTCGCGAAAGTCCAGTTGGCCAGGGCGTCCGACATCAGCAGCGGGACATTGGCGATCCGGCCGCTACCGCCTTCGATCGTGCCGGCCATGGTGCCGCCTGCAAAGCGGCCCTCGACCCGGGCGAAGGAAAGCTGCGTCATACGGTCAGGCGAACCGATGCGGACATCCACATCGTGCAGGTCGGCGCGAGTATCGCGCAGGCGCAGCATCAGGCCGCTGCCCGATAGCGCGAGCGGCGAACTGCCGATCGCGCCCGCCAATTTGAACGCCCCGGTCTGCACACCACCACCGATACGGCGGCCATCTAGCCTGACCATCGCGCCATCGACCGGGCAGAGCGTGGCCGACACCCCCTTCAACCTGAAGCTCGACACGGCCAGGGCGCCAACCGACAGCGGTGCGCAGGCGCGGTTGATCTGGAGCCGGTCGTGGCCGTCCCAAAGGCCCGTCAAGGGCAGGACGAGCCCGTCGATCCGGCCATCCGCGAGCGGCCCGGACAGGGTGACCCGGGTCGAGATGCGGGTGATTCCACCGGGCGTCTCGGCGAAGCTGACCGGCGTCAGCGCGAGACGGGCATTGCCGGCAGCATAGGGCTGGAAGGTCGCGGTGCCGCTGATGGGCCCGCCCGCCCTGACCTGGACGATCCGGATGGTCGCGTCCGGGAGGTTGCCGCCGCCCATGCCGACCGAACCATCAAACCGCACGCCGACGCCCGGCCAGGCGTACCCGATACCGTCCCCGCCGCCGATCGTCGCCCAGGCGCCCGAGGCAGTGGCAAGCTTAAGCCGCGAGACGCTTGCCTGGCCGCGGCCGCCGTTGATGATGACCGAGAAATCGGCTTCGAGATCGGCCGACTGCGCGGCGGCCACGGCTGCGTCGATCGCCTTGCCGACCAGCGGCGCCACCGGCGTGCCCGCGCCCATGGTGCGATATGCGGCGACCCGGCTGCGCATCACGCGTCCGAGCAGGGCGTGGCGTGCCCCGGCCTTGCCGTCAAAGGCGATGCCATCCTTGCCGACCCGGTAGGTGCCGGCGAGCGTCGTCGAATCGGCGCCGGCGCCACGGACCGCGGCGATACCCGATTTGAGGTTGAGCTTGCCGGCGGTACCGTCAGCCTTCCCGGCAAAGTCGATCGTACCGGTAAGGGTGCGGAGCTCGGCGCCAGAATGGCGGAGCCTGGCCAGAGCGAGCTTCGCATCGCCGCGCCACCCGTCCAGCCCCTTGTCGAGCGTCACCGAGACGGTCGCGCCGGCGTCGGTCAGGCGGGCGCCGGCACAGTCCAGCGAGCCGGCATGAATCGGGCCGCTGAGCGACGGCTGGCCCGAGGCGATCCTTACCGCGAGCACGGCGCTTGCCGGACCGCTGAGGCAGGTTCCGAGATCGAGCCGTTCGGTGATCGCCGCGACCTGGCCGGCGAAACCATCGTTCAGCCTGCCCTTCCCGCTCAGCTTGATGCCGACCACGCCGTGCGGTGCGGCCAGCCTGATCCGGACATCCTCCATATCGGCATCAATCGCGGGCAGCGCGAACCGCTTACCCGACGGAGCGGACATGAATTTGTCGAGCGCGCCGAGCGACAGCTTGCCGTCGACCAGCCGCGCCTTCATCCGGACGTGGCCGGCACTGACCCCCGTCACCTCGGCGCCGGAGAAGCCGACACTGGTGCGCAGCTCGATCCAGTCGGCGACGAGATCGGGATTCTCGGGGTCGCCGATCGATACGTCGGTCAGCCGCTGACGGTTGAAACCAAGATCGGCGATCCGATAGCGCGCCGGCACGCCATAACCATGGAGCGCCTTGTCGATATAGCCCGCAGCGATCGGTTTGCGCTGGGTCCAGAGCGCGATCAGGCCGCCGAGCAGCACGAACGCGACGACAAGCACGACCCGACGCGCCCGCCGTCGGCGGGGCCTGTCCTCGATCGCTTCTTCCAGACTCAGCTTGCCACTCCCGGTTGCGGCACAAGGATATGCCTTTCAGCACGCTCCCCAAAGCACGCGCAATTGCGCGTGGCCAGCCCCCGCACTAATCCTCGAACCCCGATGAGCGTTCCCGAACCAGACAATAGCGGCCACCGCGCCCGCCTGCGCAAGCGCCTGAACGAGGGCGGATCCGATGCGCTGCTCGATCACGAGTTGATCGAATATCTGCTCGCCCTGGCGATTCCGCGGCGCGACACCAAGCCGCTGGCCAAGGCGCTGCTCGCCGAATTCGGCGGGATCGGCGGGTTGCTAAGCGCCGATGGCGAATCGCTGGCGCGGGTAAAGGGCATGGGCGAGACATCGGTCGCGGCGATCAAGATCGCCCATGCCGTCGCACTCCGCCTGCTGCGCGCCGAAGTGGCCGAGCGGCCCGTGCTGTCCAACTGGCAGGCGCTGCTCGACTATCTGCGCGCCGACATGGCGCACCACACCAATGAACGCGTACGGGTGCTTCACCTCAACACCAAGAACATGCTGATCCGCGACGAGCTGGTGAGCGAGGGATCAATCGACGAGGCGGCGGTCTATGTGCGCGAGGTGATCAAGCGGGCGATGGACCTTGGATCGGCGGCGATCATCCTGGTGCATAACCACCCGAGCGGCGACCCCTCGCCCAGCCGGGCGGACATCGACATCACCCGCAACATGGTGGAGGCGGGCAAGCGCATGGGCATCGCGGTGCACGACCATATCATTATGGGGACCAGCGGGCATTCGAGCCTGCGGGCGCTGGGGTTGATGTAGGGGCACGGAGGGATTCGCACTCCTCGCCCGCTTGTCCGAGGATCCGCGGTGTCGCCAGTTTAGCGGCCGAGGACCTTGCGGAACGGTGGATGCCGGAACAAGTCCGGCATTACGGTTTGTGTGGGAGGGCCCGCAAGACGCCCCTCCCCGCATAAACGAACGGCCGCCGGGCCCGAAGGTCCGACGGCCGCCCCGGAGGGACTGCGCGTCCCGCTAGGATTTCGTTATGCGCCCTTGGTCAGGAACCCGGTGAGTTCCGTCTTCGACAGCGACTTGTTTTTGTCGGTGTCGGCGGTCGCAAAAGCCTGATCGACCCAGGTCTTTGTGGAAGCGCTTTCCGCCTTTGTCGTGGGATCGCTCGCCGTCTTTAGGGCGACCATCCAGGTGGAAAACTCGGACTCGTTGAGCGTTCCGCTCGAGTCCTTGTCATAGGTCGGGAACTCGGTGCTCACGACCTGGGCGATCTGATCGGCCTTGGTCGCCGGCTGAGCCGATGCGGTCTGAGCCGGAGCGGCGGCCGGATCAGCCTGGGCGGGAGCCGCCTGGGCAGTCTGGGCCGGTGCCGCCGTCGGGTCGGCCTGAGCCGGGGTTGCCTGGGCGGTCTGGTCCGCCGATGGCGTCACCGAACTCATCGCCTGATCGACGGGCGAAGCCGTCTGCGGTGCCGCAGCATCGGCAGTGGCCGGTGCAGTCGTCGCAGGCGCTGCCTGCGTAGTCGGCGCAGCCTGCGCATCAGCGGGCTTGTCCTGCGCAAGAACAGGAACAGAAATCGTCATGGCGCTTGCAAGAAGAATATGTTTCAACATGGTTCTCTCCGTTGTTAGAACTTCAAGTTACACTCAGTGGCCAATTTTCCCGTTGGCCGGTACTTGGAGGTAGAACCCCTCAACCGCCGAGATAGTTCAATTTTTCTCGATTTGAAGCTTCGCCTCGTCCCTGCTAACGCGCAGCTCATCGCGAGTCCGTTCAGGATTCGCGATGAACAGAAACCGGAATCTCAGGAACCGTTGTAATGGTGCCACGCTACTCCCGCCCCGACATGGTCGCCATCTGGACGCCCGAAGCCCGATTCCGCATCTGGTTCGAGATCGAAGCGCATGCGACCGACGCGCTGGCCGAACTGGGCGTGGTGCCGAAAGAGGCTGCCAAGGCGATCTGGGAGAAAGGCGCGTTCGAGGTCGACCGCATCGACGAGATCGAGCGCGAGACCAAGCATGACGTGATCGCGTTCCTGACCAACGTCGCGGAGCATGTCGGCCCCGAGGCGCGCTTCATGCACCAGGGCATGACCTCGTCCGACGTGCTCGACACCTGCCTGGCGGTGCAGCTCGCCCGGGCCAGCGACCTGCTGATCGCCGATATCGATGCGCTGCTGGTCGTGCTGAAGCGCCGCGCGATCGAGCACAAGCTGACCCCGACAATCGGCCGCAGCCATGGCATCCATGCCGAGCCGGTGACCTTCGGCCTGAAGCTCGCCCAGGCCTATGCCGAGTTCGACCGCAACCGTGCGCGCCTCGTCGCGGCGCGGGCCGATGTCGCGACCTGCGCGATTTCCGGCGCGGTCGGCACCTTCGCCAATATCGATCCGTTCGTCGAAGCGCATGTCGCCGAGAAGCTGGGCCTGACCGTCGAGCCGGTATCGACCCAGGTCATCCCGCGCGACCGGCACGCGATGTTCTTCGCGACGCTGGGCGTGATCGCCAGCTCGATAGAGCGGCTCGCAACCGAGATCCGCCATCTGCAGCGCACCGAGGTGCTCGAGGCGGAGGAATATTTTTCGCCGGGCCAGAAGGGCTCGTCGGCGATGCCGCACAAGCGCAACCCGGTGCTGACCGAGAATCTGACCGGCCTTGCCCGCATGGTGCGCGGTTATGTGACGCCGGCGCTAGAGAATGTGGCGCTGTGGCATGAGCGCGACATCAGCCACTCGTCGGTCGAGCGCTATATCGGCCCGGACGCGACGATCACGCTCGACTTCGCGCTCGCCCGGCTGACCGGCGTGATGGACAAGCTGCTCGTCTATCCGGCGCGGATGGAGAAGAACCTCAACAAGATGGGCGGCCTCGTCCATTCGCAGCGCGTGCTGCTGGCGCTGACTCAGGCTGGTGTGAGCCGCGAGGATGCCTATCGGCTCGTCCAGCGCAACGCGATGAAGGTGTGGGAGTCCGATGGCGAACTGTCGCTGCTCGAACTGCTCAAGGCCGATCCAGAGGTGACCGCGGCACTGTCCCCGGCGGAGATCGAGGACAAGTTCGACCTTGGGTATCACCTGAAGCATGTCGACACGATCTTCGCGCGCGTCTTCGGCGAGACGGAGGCCTCTGCCGGCGCATGAGCGTCGAGGGACGGCATCGCACGTTCGTCGCGCGCGCTGCGCTGACGGTCGCGGGGCTGGCCTTTACCTATGGGCTGATTCGGCTCGGGCTGCACGCGGCCCTTGCGCTCGGCTATCCTTACGACCTGGATTATGGCGAGGGTGTCGTCTGGCAACAGATGCGCCTGATCATGAGCGGATCTGGATATGAGGCGCTGCGGCCGATGCCGGCCTTCGTGTTCGAATATCCGCCGCTCTATCATGTCGTAACCGCGGCGACCGCCGGTGCGTTCAGCCTCGACCCGCTCTTTGCCGGGCGGCTGGTGTCGCTGGTCATGTCGCTGATATCGGCGGCGCTGATCGGGCTGCTGACCGATGCAGCAATCGGGCGAGGGCAAGATCGCGCCGTGCGCCTCATTGCAGCGTCGATCGCCGGTCTGTTGTTCGTCACCCTGCCGGTGGTGCTGAGCTGGGCGGCGCTGATGCGGGTCGACATGCTCGCTTATGCGCTCACGCTGGCGGGGCTGCTGGTCGCGGGGCGCAGCGCCGAGCGGCCGATGCTGGCGATTGCCGCCGGCACGCTCTTCACCCTGGCGCTCTATACACGACAGACCAGCCTGCCCGCACCTGCCGCGGCGTTTCTTGTCCTGCTCGCGGTTCGGCCGCGTGCCGCCTGGCTGATGCTGGCGGCGTCGCTTGTCACCGGGCTGGCTGCGCTCGCGGCGCTGAGTATCGCGAGCCATGGCCAGTTCCTGGTCCATATCCTTGCCTATAATATCAACCGCGTGATCTGGGACCATGCGATGCGGCTGGTGCTGGTGCTGTCGGTGAATGTCGTCACCCTGGCGCTTGGTGCTATCGGCGCGGCGGTGGCGTGGCGTCTGCTTGCCGGCGGCGGATGGCGGGACCTGCCGGCGCGGCTGCGCGGCGACAATAGCCTGACCGTAACGGCTATCGTGCTGCTGGCGCTGGCGCTGAAGACCCTGATGCTGCCGGCGATCCTCAAATCCGGGGCGAGCGACAATTACCTGATCGACTGGTTCGCGCTGATCGCCGTGCTGATCGGTATCGTCTGTGTGCCGCTGGCCCGCGCTGCGCTGCGCCAGCCGGCGAATCCGGGACTCGCGCTGACCCTGCTGATGGGCATCGGCCTTCCCGTGCAGATGATGGATCCGCCGCTTCGACCGGATTATGCCAAGGCGGCGCAGGACCGCGCGGCGCTGGCGCCCGTCGTCGCGCTGATCCGAGCGAGCGCGAAGCCGGTGGTGAGCGACGAAATGGTGCTGATCCAACGCGGCGGGCAGCGGGTGATGTGGGAGCCGGCGATCATCGCCGAACTGGGCAGCGCCGGAATCTATGACGAACGCGCGCTTGCCGAACGCGTGAAGCGGCGCGAGTTCGGCTTTTTCGTGACGCGTGGGGAACGCGGATCGCTGCTGTTCGACCAAAGGTTCAACCCGATCGTCGCCGATGCGATGGATGCCGCCTATCCGCGGATCGAACCGGCCGGCGATCTGACGATTCATTTGCCGCCCCGGTAAGGCGAAACGTGTTAATTCATCGGCAGGACGATTGCAAATGCTGCAACTGCGAAGGCCTGTAATAATATTGCGCGAGTCCGCAACAATCTCCACATGAGCGCTGCCGGACTGATCCGGCATCGGAGACCCTACCATGCGCTTTTTCGAAACCGTGGTCAGCAGCCTGCTGACGTTCACGGCTCTCGCGCTGGTGGTCGAGGTCGTGAACCTCTGATCCATCGGCCAGCCCACCCCTTGCATAAAGGGGTGGCCAGGCCGGCGGGATCTTTTTTCACCTGAGATAATAGGTCGGCGTCTTTGAACCGACGCCTCGGCCTGCTTGCTCCAGTCCCGCTTGCGGATGGGCGCCGAATTACCGCAGGCGCGATCGTTCGCAGATAGCGCGAGCCGCCCCTCGGTCCCCTCCCGCATGCGGGAGGGGAGGAAGAAGGTCAGCCCAGGGCGCTTTTCACTTTCTTGAAGAAGCTGGTGGTCTGGGGGTTTTCCTCGCCGGTTTCGGTGGCGCGGAACTGCTCCAGCAGGTCGCGTTGCTTCGCGGTCAGCCTGGTCGGCGTCTCCACCTCGACCCGGATCACCAGGTCGCCGCGACCACGGCCCTGCAGGACGGGCATGCCGGCACCGCGCTGGCGCACCTCGCGGCCGCTCTGCGTACCGGCGGAGATCTTGATCGTGTGGCGCTCGCCATCCGGACCCGGAATACGAATCTCGCCGCCGAGCGACGCCGTCGTGAAGCTGATCGGCGCACGGGCGAACAGGGTCGTCCCCTCACGCTCGAACAGTGCGTGCGGCTGAATGTGCAGGAAGATGTAGAGATCGCCCGGAGGCGCGCCGCGCGCACCGGCCTCGCCCTCGCCGGTCAGGCGGACACGGGTACCCTCGTCCACGCCCGGGGGAATGTTGACGGTGAGCGTCTTGGTCTTCTCGACCCGGCCCTCGCCGCGACAGGCGCTGCACGGATCGGAGATGACCTGGCCGGCGCCGTGACAGCTCGGGCAGGTCCGCTCGACCACGAAAAAGCCCTGCTGCGCACGCACCTTGCCGTGCCCGCCGCAGGTGGCGCAGGCCTTGGCGCTGGTGCCGGGATTGGCACCCGTACCATGGCATGGGTCGCAGGCGGCGGAAACGTCGACGGTGATATCGGTCGATTTTCCGCGGAACGCGTCCTCGAGCGTGATCTCCATGTCGTAGCGCAGGTCTGCGCCACGGCGAGGTCCGCGCGGGGCACGCTGGCCGCCGCCCATGAACTCGCCGAAGATGTTTTCGAAAATGTCGCTGAACGCGCCGAAATCCTGCGCGCCGCCACCGGCGCCGGCACCATTGCGGAAGGCCGCATGGCCGAACCGGTCATAGGCAGCCCGCTTCTGCGGGTCCTTGAGGCAATCATACGCCTCGCTGACCGCCTTGAACTTGGCTTCGCTGTCCTTGCACCCGTCATTCTTGTCCGGGTGATATTTCATCGCGAGCTTGCGATAGGACGCCTTCAGCGTCGCATCGTCCGCGGTGCGCTCGCATTCGAGCAATTCGTAAAAATCGACTTCGGTGGTCATCTTGGGCCCCCGCCCGCCCCCTCATTCCCGCGCATCTCGCAGGAATGAAGGGGGGAACGCAACAAGTTACGCCTTGGTATCGTCGACTTCCGAGAACTCGGCATCGACCACGTCCTCGGCAGGAGCTTCGGGTGCTGCCTCGCCGGTGGGCGACGCCTCCGACTGGGCCTGCTTCTCGTAGATCGCCTGGCCGAGCTTCATCGCGACCTGCTGCAGGGCGTTGGCCTGCTCGCGCATCGCCTCGGGGTCACCGCCCTCGACCGCCGTCTTGGCCGTCGCGACCGCTGCCTCGATCTCGGACTTGAGCGCGGCGTCGACCTTGTCGCCATTGTCGGCGAGCTGACGCTCGGTCGTGTGGATCAGGCTGTCGAGGGTGTTCTTCGCCTCGGCCGCCTCACGGCGCTTCTTGTCCTCCTCGGCGAACTGCTCGGCATCGCGGACCATCTGGTCGATGTCGCGATCCGACAGGCCACCCGAGGCCTGGATGCGGATCTGCTGCTCCTTGCCGGTGCCCTTGTCCTTGGCGGACACGTTGACGATGCCGTTGGCGTCGATGTCGAAGGTGACCTCGATCTGCGGCACGCCGCGCGGCGCCGGCGGGATACCGACCAGGTCGAACTGGCCGAGCATCTTGTTGTCGGCCGCCATCTCACGCTCGCCCTGGAAGACGCGGATCGTCACGGCCTGCTGATTGTCGTCAGCGGTCGAATAGGTCTGCGACTTCTTGGTCGGGATCGTCGTGTTGCGGTCGATCATGCGGGTGAACACGCCACCCAGCGTCTCGATGCCGAGCGACAGCGGGGTCACATCGAGCAGCAGCACGTCCTTGACGTCGCCCTGCAGCACGCCGGCCTGGATCGCGGCGCCCATGGCGACGACCTCATCCGGGTTGACGCCCGAATGCGGCTCCTTGCCGAAGAAGTCCTTCACGACCTGGCGAACCTTGGGCATGCGGGTCATGCCGCCGACGAGCACCACTTCGGCGATGTCGGCTGCCTTGAGACCGGCATCGGCCAGTGCCTTGCGGCACGGCTCCAGCGTGCGCTGGATCAGGTCCTCAACCAGACGCTCCAGGTCGGCGCGGGTGATCGTCTTCACCAGATGCTTCGGGCCGTTCTGGTCGGCGGTGATGAAGGGCAGGTTGACCTCGGTCGTCGCAGCGGACGACAGCTCGATCTTCGCCTTCTCGGCCGCTTCCTTCAGACGCTGAAGGGCCAGCTTGTCCTTGGTCAGGTCGATGCCTTCGGCCTTCTTGAAGTCGTCGGCCAGGAAGCGGAGCAGCTTGTCGTCGAAATCCTCGCCGCCGAGGAAGGTGTCGCCGTTCGTGGCCTTCACCTCGAACACGCCGTCGCCGATCTCGAGCACCGAGATGTCGAAGGTGCCGCCGCCAAGGTCATAGACGGCGATGGTCTTGCCGTCCTGCTTGTCGAGGCCATAGGCCAGCGCGGCCGCCGTCGGCTCGTTGATGATGCGCAGCACTTCGAGGCCGGCGATCTGGCCGGCGTCCTTGGTCGCCTGACGCTGCGCGTCGTTGAAATATGCGGGAACCGTGACGACCGCCTGGGTCACCGTCTCGCCGAGATAAGCCTCGGCGGTTTCCTTCATCTTCTGCAGCGTGAACGCGCTGATCTGCGACGGGGAATAATCCTTGCCGCCGGCCTGGACCCATGCGTCGCCGTTCGGGCCCTTCACGATGTGATAGGGCACCAGCTCGGTGTCCTTCTTGGTGATGGGATCCTCGAAGCGACGGCCGATGAGGCGCTTCACCGCGAACACCGTGTTTTCCGGGTTGGTCACCGCCTGGCGCTTGGCCGGCTGTCCGACCAGCCGCTCGCCATCCTTGGCGAACGCGACGATCGAGGGCGTGGTGCGCGCCCCTTCCGCATTCTCAATGACCTTGGGCTTGCCGCCTTCCATCACGGAAACGCAGCTGTTGGTCGTACCCAGATCAATTCCGATTACTTTAGCCATGGTCCTCTTCGGCCCCCGTCTTCAAAAAAATTGCCTCTAGGCCGCATCCCCGGCTGGGCGATGCGACACTTACTGCTGGCGATATAGGGGGGCTTTCGCTTGCCGCAAGATTTTCGACTCCCTAGAGGGCTGACAACATTCCCGAAGCGGGAGAATTTGATGCGTATCACTGCCGTTCTTGCTGTCCTGCTGGCGCTTGCCGGGTGCGGAAGCCCGAAGGAAATGCATGTCAGCAACGCCTGGGTGCGGCTTGCCGCGGTCCCGCGCGGACCAGCGGCCGCCTATTTCACGCTGCATGGCGGACCGGCCGATGCGACGCTGGTCAGCATTTCGAGCGACGTGTCGATTCGGGCCGAGATGCACGAATCGATGATGTCGGGATCGATGTCCTCGATGAAGCCGATCCAGCAGGTCCGCGTACCCGCGGGCGGCGACCTGGTCTTCGCGCCCGGCGGCAAGCATGTGATGCTGTTCGACGTGAACCCCGGCATCAAGCCGGGCTCCCCAGTGCCGCTGCTGTTCACCTTCGCCGACGGCCAGCGCATCACCTACAAGGCGACCGCGGTCGGCGCAGGCGACGGCGCGCCCGGGAGTTGAGTGCCGACCGGACCGGCCGCCCACTGACCGCAGGCGAGATCGCGCTGGCACGAAGCGTGTTCGGCGATTCGATCGACTATGCGCCGGTGCGGATCGTGCAACGCAAATGGGCGTTCTTCCAGCCCCGCGAGACGGTGATGGCGCCGACCGGGTCGATCCATTTCCACCCCGGCGGAAGCCAGTATCGCGACGATTTCGCGACCGGCTCGCTGGACGACCAGGGGCTGTTCATCCACGAGATGGTCCATGTCTGGCAGCACCAGAAGGGGATCGTGCTGCCGATCAGGCGCCACCCCTTCTGTCGATATGATTATGCGATCAGGCCGGGCCTGCCGCTGCATCGCTACGGGATCGAGCAGCAGGCCGAAATCGTGCGCCACGCCTTCATGATGCGGCAGGGTGTCCGGGTGATCGGGGCGCCGGAACTCGCCCGTTACGAAGAGATATTGCCTTTCGGCACCGCACTACAGCGGAGCTGAGTCCCGTGCGATCGCCGCGCCCCAAATCGACAAACGACCGGCAATAACCGAGACCATCGAGGCGATCCGGGCGAACCTGATCGATACCTACAGCCGGCGAAACAGACCTGTCGCCGCCGCATCTGCGCAAACATGGCTTGTTTCACGGCCGATCCGGCGACAGAGCCGGGCGATGATCCGCCCTGCCCTGCTGCTGCTTGTCCTCCTGCCCACGGCGCTCTCCGCGCAGTCGGTTTCGCCCGGTAACTGGGACCTGAAATCGACCGCGGTCGAGCTGGTCATCCCCGGCACGCCCGGATTCATGCTCAAGATGATGAAGGGGCGGTCGAAGACCGAGCATAAATGCCTCCTGCCCGATCATGCGCGGGCCGGCCCCGGCGCGCTGTTCACGCCCGACCCGAAGGCGAAATGCACGGTCGAGCGGTCCCAGATCGCCGGCGGGCATATCGACCAGGTGATGATGTGCCCGCAGAAGAAAGGCCCGCCCGTGCGCGCCACCCGCACCGGCACCTACAGCGCCACCGGCGTCACCGCGCGGCTGACCATGGCCGGCGAGACGCCGAAGGGTCCGATGCGCGTGATCATCGACCAGACGGCCTCGCGCACCGAGGCGAAGTGCCGGTAGCCGGACCAAAAGGCGGTTACCCCGGCATCCGTTCTGCGCTAGGGACGCGATCGATGCGGACGCTGTTCAACCTCTTCTGCGCGCTGTTCCTGATCGCGAGCCTCGCGAACGGGGCGGTGGTGCATGCCGCCGAAGTGGCCGGCCAGGGCGAAGTGACCGCGACGACCGAATGGCTTCACCTCGCCGGAGATCACGACCAGGTGCCGCCCGATACCGACAAAAATTATCCGCACCATCACACGAGTTGCCAGGGCCATGATGTGGGCGTGCCGCTAAAGGCAGGCGCCCCGGTCGGCTGGGCCGGCGAGGCCGTTGCGGTGATCGAGCCCCGCGACCTGTTCGTGCGCGAAACGCTGGCGACGAGAGCCCTTCGACCACCCATCGCCTGACGACGACGCCCGCGCGCCAGGCGCGTCTGTCCTCTTCAGGAGATATTCCATGTTCCGTTACCCCGCGGCGCCTGTCGCCGCGCCGCCACGTCTTCTCGCGGCGGCCGTTGTCCTGTCGCTCGCCGCCTGTAGTGCGCCGGGCGGCAATGAGTCCCAAGCGCCCGAGACCCACAGCGACGGCGTCATCACCCTGACCACCGAGCAGATCGCGGCGGCGGGCATCGCCCTGGCCAGGCCGAGCCTCGGATCCGGCGGCGGCACGATCGAGGCCCCTGCGATCGTCGAAGGCGATCCGCAGGCGACACAGATCGTATCGGCGGCGGTGAGCGGGCGCGTGATCTCGCTCACCCGCAACCTTGGCGACACCGTCAGGCGCGGCGATACGCTGGCCGTGATCGAAAGCCGCGAGGCGGCAGCGCTCAACGCCGAGGTCGAGACGGCCCGCGCGCGCGCCGTGCTGGCGCATTCCAACCTCAGCCGCGAGGAAAAGCTGTTCGCGATGGGCTATCGGCCGGAGCGCGAGGTGCTGGTCGCACGCGCGGCGGCGACCGAGGCCAATGTCGCGCTGCGCCTCGCCGGCCAGCAGGTCGCGGCGGCAGGGCTGCGCGGCAGCAACCTCAACCGGATCGCGATCGGTGCCCCGATCAGCGGGCAGGTGATCGGGCGGACAGCGGTGCTTGGCCAGACGGTAGCGGCGGATGCAGAGTTGTTCCGGGTCGCCAATCTCCGCCAGTTGAGCGTCGCCCTGTCGCTATCGCCCGCCGACGCGGGGCGGGTCGGGCCGGGTGCGAGTGTCGAGGTCAGCGCGGCGGGGCGCCGCAGTGTCGCGCGCGTGACCTTCGTGTCGCCGGTGCTCGACGAGGCGACCCGGCTGGTCCGGGTGATCGCGGTGCTCGATAACCGGGATGGCCGATGGCGCGCGGGCGAACCGGTCCAGGCGGCGATCCGCATCGCGGGCAATGCCGGAGGGGGCATGGCCGTCCCCGCGGGCGCGGTACAGACGGTCGAGAACCGCCCCGTCGTCTTCGTGCGCACCGCAACGGGTTTCCGGGTCGCGCCGGTGACGCTGGGGCGGCGTGACGGGCCGATGGTGGGGATCGCCGCCGGCCTGACCGGCACCGAGACGATCGCCACCGGCAACAGCTTCACCCTCAAGGCCGAGCTCCGCAAGGGCGAAGCCGGGCATGAGGACTGAGCCATGATCGGACGGATCGTCTCGCTCTCGGTCGAGCGGCGCTGGCTGGTGCTGCTGCTGACCTTCATCGCCGCCACGATCGGTGCCTTCGCCCTGGCGCGACTGCCGATCGACGCGGTGCCCGACATCACCAACAACCAGGTGCAGGTGAACATCCGCGCCCCGGCGCTTTCCCCCGAACTGGTGGAGAAACAGATCGCCTTCCCGATCGAGACCGCGCTCGCGGGCACGCCGGGGCTCGAATATACCCGCTCGATCAGCCGCAACGGCTTCGCGCAGGTGACGGCCGTGTTCACCGATTCGACGGACCTGTATTTCGCGCGGGCGCAGGTGTTCGAGCGGCTGCGTGGCGTGGAGGCCGAGCTGCCCGAAGGGGCGGTGCCCGAGATGGGGCCGATCGCGACCGGCCTGGGCGAGATCTTCATGTGGACGGTGCGCATGGAGCACCGCCCGGGCGACAAGCACGCGATCGGCCAGCCCGGCCTTCAACCCGATGGCAGCTATATCACGCCCGAGGGCGACCATCTGACCAGCGAGGCGGACAAGGCCACCTATCTGCGCACTGCGCAGGACTGGATCGTCGCGCCCCTGCTGCGGAAAGTGGGCGGGCTGGCCGGGGTCGATTCGATCGGCGGCTATGTGAAGCAATATCTGGTCGTGCCCGATCTCCAGCGGCTGGCGGCGATGAAGATCAACGTCGGCGACCTGGCCGAGGCGATCGAGGCGAACAATGTCGGCATCGGCGCCGGCATCGTGAATCGGCATGGTGACGGCCTCGCCGTCCGTTCCGATGCGCGGGTGACCAGCCTGGCCGAGCTGGCGCGCATTCCGGTGGCGACACGCGAAGGCGTGCCGATCCTGCTCGACCAGGTTGCGAGCGTGAGGCTGGGCCAGGAGCTGCGGATGGGCTCGGCGTCGGAGAATGGCGAAGAGGTCGTGGTCGGCACCGCGATCATGCGGGTCGGCGAGAACAGCCGCAACACCGCCTCGGCGGTCGCTGCGCGGCTGGCGGAGATCAACGCCTCGTTGCCGATGGACGTCTCCGTACGGCCGGTGCTCGACCGCACGGCGCTGGTGAACGCGACGATCAACACCGTCGCGCGCAATTTGGGCGAGGGCGCCTTGCTGGTCGTGGTGGTGCTGTTCGCGCTGCTGGGCAATGTCCGTGCGGCGCTGATCGCCGCGCTGGTGATTCCGATCACGATGATGCTGACCGGCTTCGGCATGCTGCACGCGGGTGTGTCGGCCAATCTGATGAGCCTCGGCGCGCTCGATTTCGGGCTGATCGTCGATGGCGCGGTGATCATCGTCGAGAATGCGCTGCGGCGGATCGGCGAGAGGCAGCACGAGGCCGGGCGTCCCCTCACCCGCGACGAGCGGCTCGAGACGGTGGCGCGCGCGGCGCGCGAGATGATCCGGCCGTCGGTGTTCGGCCAGGCGATCATCATGCTCGTCTATGTGCCACTGCTGATGCTGAGCGGAGTCGAGGGCAAGACCTTTACCCCGATGGCCATGACCGTGATCATCGCGCTGGCCGCCGCCTTCCTGCTGTCGATCAGCTTCGTGCCGGCCGCCATCGCGATCGGGCTGAGCGGGCCGGTCGAGGAAAAGGAGGGACGGATCATCGGCTGGCTCACGCGCCGATACCGGCCCGGGCTCGACCGGGCGATGGATCGGCCGCGCATGACGACCGGTCTCGCGGTCGGCGCGTTCGCGCTGGCCGCGGTGCTGTTCACTACGCTTGGGCAGGAATTCCTGCCGCAGCTGGACGAGGGCGACCTCACCGCGCAAATCCTGCGCGTGCCCGGCACCTCGATCGAGCAGAGCCAGGCGATGCAGTCCCGGGTCGAGCGCCGGATCGCGGCCTTGCCCGAGGTGCGGTTCGTCTTCTCCAAGACCGGCACCGCCGAGGTCGCGTCCGACCCGATGCCGCCCAATATCTCGGACACCTTCATCGTGATGAAGCCGCGCGCCGAGTGGCCCGATCCGAGGCTGCCCAAGGCCGCGCTGGTCGGGAAGGTTGAGACGGTACTCGCCGCCTTGCCTGGCCATGGTTTCGAGATCAGCCAGCCAATCCAGATGCGCTTCAACGAACTGATCGCCGGCGTGCGGGGCGACCTGGCAATCAAGGTGTTCGGCGACGATCCGGTCGCGATGGGCGATACTGCCGACCGGGTGGCGGCGATCCTGCGCAATATCCGTGGCGCAGTGGATGTGCGGGTCGAGCAAACCGAGGGGTTGCCGATGCTCGACATCCGGCCCGACCGCGACGCGATGGCGCGGCTGGGTATCACGGCGCGCACCGTGCAGGACGTGATCGCCGCGGCGGTCGGCGGGCGCGATGCGGGGCTGATCTTTGAGAGCGACCGGCGCTTCGCGGTGACGATCCGTCTCGACGACGCTTCGCGGGCCGATCCAGGCGCGCTGGCGCAGGTGCCCGTCCCGACTCCGGCGGGTGCGTTCGTACCGCTGGCCAGCATCGCGACGATCGCGGCGACCTACGGACCGAACCAGATCGGGCGAGAGGATGGCAAACGCCGGATCGTGGTGCAGGCCAATGTCCGTGGCCGCGACGTCGCCGGCGTGGTGGCCGACGCGCGGGCAGCCATCGCCCGCGACATCCGGCTGCCCGGCGGGGTCTATCTCGAATGGGGCGGCCAGTTCGAGAATCTCGCCTCGGCACGGGAGCGGCTGATGCTGGTGGTGCCCGCCTGCCTGATCGCGATCCTGCTGCTCCTCTATGGTGCGCTGGGCAGCGTGCGCGATGCGGCGATCGTGTTCACCGGCGTGCCGCTCGCATTGGTCGGCGGTGTAGCGGCGCTGGCGTTGCGGGGCATGCCCTTCTCGATCTCGGCGGCGGCGGGGTTCATTGCGCTGTCGGGTATCGCCGTGCTCAACGGGCTGGTGATGGTTGCGTCGATCCAGGCGCTGATGCGTGGTGGTGCCGACCGTATCACTGCGGCGAAAGACGGTGCGCTGGCGCGGCTGCGGCCCGTGGTGATGACGGCGCTGGTGGCGTCGCTCGGCTTTGTGCCGATGGCGCTTGGCCATGGTGCAGGGGCCGAGGTTCAGAAGCCGCTGGCCACCGTGGTGATCGGTGGGCTCATCTCAGCGACGATCCTGACGCTCTTCCTGTTGCCGACGCTCTACGCGCGGTTCGGCAACGTCATGAGGAGCGACCGAACGACTACATGATCCGGCGCGCCTCAGGCGGCCATTTCCTGCGGTTCGGCCACCGCGGTGGCGAGGGTCAGGATGGCGACGGCGCCCCTGCCCTGGCCTTCGCTGTCCAGACGTAGCGAACCCTGCATCGCGGTCATCGAATTGGCACACCAGTGCAGCCCGAGACCGCCCGACTTGTGCTTGCGGGTGGAGAAGCCGCGCTGGAACAGGGTCGGTGCACGGTCGAGCGCGAAGCCCTCGCCATCGTCGCGGATGGCAATGCGGGTCTGGCCGTTCGCCTCCTCCACCGACACGCCGATGCTGCCGCCGCCGGTGCCCATCGCACCGATCGCCTCTGCCGCATTGGAGAAGAGGTTGCCGATCACCTGGCTGAGGATCACACGACTGCCCAGCACGAAATGCGGCCGCGCGGGGAAGCTGAAGGCGATCGACAATTCCCCCGAATAGCGGGCGATCGTCGCATTCTTGGCGATGATCTCGGTCACGTCGCAAGGTTCCAGCTCGGGGCGGCCATTGGCGGCGTGCTGCTGCTCGCCGATGATCTCGAGCACATGGCTCATCGCTTCGCGGCCGATCTGGAGCTGGTGGCGGCGTTCTTCGCGATCCTTCGCCTCAGCCTCGATCGCCGCCGCGACGAAGGCAGCCAGCTTGGCACGACGGGCTGCGGGGATATCGTCCTTGGCCAGTTCCGAGACGGCGCGGTCGAGCGTGCCGCGATCCATCGGTGCCGGCTGGGCGATGCCCTGGCTGATGATGGTGCTGATCGGGTTGAGCGCGTTGCGCACATTATGCATCACCGCCACTGCGCTCTCGCTGCGCCCGAGCGCGAAGCTCTGTACTTCGAGCTGTTCGCGCAGATCCTTCAGCTGGCGCAGCATCGCGTTGAAACTGCGGCCGAGCGAGCCGATTTCATCCTGGCGCTGTGCCTCGTCGGGCAACAGGCCCAGCGCGCCCGAACGGCGAACGACCTGCATATGATCCTCCACGCGGTGCAGCGGGCGCAGCACCAGCCGCTCGATCACCCGGCGCAGCATCAGCAGGACGAAGAGCAGCAACAGGGTCGACCCGGCGACGGCGAGGATCAGCATGCGGCGACCGAGCACCGAAACGTCGCGCGGCACGGTGAAGGCGGTGCTCGCCACGGCATGACCGCCGGGGCCGAGGATCGGCACCGCGATGAGCATCGTTTCGCGGCTCGGCGTGATCAGGCCCGTATCGGAAACAGTGTCGAGATCGAGCCGGGCGGTGAGCTGGAGCAGGCTCGACAGCTGCGCGGAGGTGATACGCCGTGCCATCAGCACATAGCCGCGTGGCGTGCCGCTGCCATCGCTGCGCCGGACCTGGGCGACGCCGACAGCCACGACCGCCGGTCCGAGGCGGACGAAGAAGCTGGAGGAGTTGCGCTTGCCGAGTGCCGTGCGGAAATCGAGCTTGCCGATCTGCGCGATCAGCGCGGCGCGCATCGCCGGATCATCCCTGTCGCCATCGCGCCAGCGGGCGATGAGGATGCGGCCATCATTGCCGACATAGGCCATGCCGTTGACGCCGAGATTCTCCATGGCGAGCGGCGAGAAGGATTCCTCCTCGAATGCGGCCGTCTGGTGCGCCATGTACTCATAGCTCGAATTCCAGTCGCCATAGTCGCGCACGGCACTTTCGACCTTGGAGGCATAATCGCCGAGCACCGCGCGGGTGCGTTCGACATGCGCGTCGACCGACCGGGATTCGAGCTGGTTGAAGCTTGGGACGATGACGCTGGCCAGCAGCAGCGTTATGGCGATCGAGCCGATCAGCCCAACGACGGTCAGGATCAGGACGAGCTTTGCACCGAGCGATTTCGGATTGCGCAATGCCCCGATCCGGCCGCCAGCGGCGCGGAGGAAACGGGCCATCAGCCGTGAGTCCCGTTACCCAGTTCCGGTTCGAGATATTCTTCCTCGAGTCCCGACGGGTCGGGGATGAAGCGCGCCTCCGCCATGGCGCGCGCGACATCGGCGGCGATCGGCCGCGAGAAATAATAGCCCTGGAGATGCGAGATGCCGGCGGCGCGGAGCGCCATGACCTGCGCCTCGGTCTCGACGCCCTCCGCGATCACGCCGAGCCCGAGCGCCCGGCCGAGATGGATGATCGAATGGACGATGGCGGCGCTTTCGCGCTCGCGGCCCATGCCGTCGATGAAGCTGCGGTCGATCTTCAGGCAATCGAGCGCGAATTTGCGGATATTGTAGAGGCTCGAATAGCCGGTGCCGAAGTCGTCGAGCGCGATGCGGAAACCCATCTGGCGCAGGCGGTACAGCGTTTCGGCCGCACGGTCCGCATCGTCGAAGATCGCTGTCTCGGTTATCTCGATCTGGACCCGATTGGGTTCGACCCCGGCGCGCTGGACGCATTCCAGTACATGCCCGATGAAATTGGGCCGGCGGAACTGGCGCGGCGAGAAATTGACCGAGACATATTGGCCCGGCCAGTGCTTCAATTCCTTGACCGCTTCGCACAGCACCCAGGTACCGAGCTCATGGATCAGGTTCGATTCCTCGGCGATCGGGATGAACATCGACGGGCTGACAGGACCGAATTCCTCGGTATCCCAGCGCAGCAGCGCCTCGAAACCGACGATCTCCAGCCCCTCGCGCGCGACGATCGGCTGATAGACGAGGCTCAATTCGCCCCGCTCGATCGACTTGTTCAGGCCGCCCTCGATACGGCGGCGGAAACGGATCGATTCGTCCATGCTGTCATCGAACGCCCGCGCGACGCCGCGGCCATTTTGCTTGGCGTCGTTCAGCGCGAGGTCGGCACGACGCATCACATCGACCGGATCATGCTTCTCGCCCGCTTCGACAAAGACGAAGCCGGCCGAGGCACCGCACTGGACCGAATGGCCGAATATTTTGAAGGTGGCCGCGCAGGCCTTGAGCAGCCGCTCACACACCATGCCGGCAGCCTGTTCGCCGGGCGAATCGAACAACAAGCCAAATTCGTCGCCGCCGAGCCGGGCAACCATGCCGCCGTCCGGGATCGAGTCCTGGAGCACCGCGCAAATCTGGCGGATCAGATCGTCTCCGGCGAGATGGCCGAGCGTGTCGTTGACCAGCTTGAACCGGTCGAGATCGACCATCGCGGCGGCGAAGCTATCGTTTCCGCGGGTCTTTTCGGCGAGCATGCGCTGGAACGCGAGCCGGTTGGGCGCCTCGGTCAGCGAATCGTGATTGGCGATATGGACCGCCTTGCTCTCGTTCGCGGCCAGTTCCAGGCCCTGTTCCTCGAGGATCACGATCTTCTCGGCAAGGGCGGCGCGGGTTGCGGCCAGTTCCCGGTCGAGCTGCCAGCGATGGCCGAGCGCCGAGGCCATCTGGGTAACCTCGGCGACCTCGAACGGCTTGGCGATATAGAAGATCTTGTCGGCGGGACCGGCGGCCTTGCTGATCTCGATCGGCGAGAAATCGGAATAACCGGTTACGATCACAAGATTGATGTTGGGGTCGAGCGCGCGGATCCGTGTCGCGGTCTCCTTGCCATCGAGGCCGGGCGGCATGCGGACGTCGATGAACGCGACAGCGAAGGGATCGCCATCGGCAATCGCCTTCTCAACCGCGTGGACGCCGTCCAGGCCCTGCATGGCGTGGGTGAGCGCGAAATCCATCGCGTCTGCGGTCGTGGCAGGGGCCTCGTCATCGTCACCGAACAGCTCGGCCGCCATCGCGTCGAGCGCGCCGACATCGGCATTCGCCACGGGCGCGAAGCTGCGCCGATAGGAATCGTGCATCGCAGGTTCGTCGTCGACGATCAGAATGCGCATTTGAACACCGCCGTGGCTAATCATTGAGGGCGCGTCTGCCCCTTGCCACGGCGTAACCGAACACGGTTAAAGCCATGTAAACGACGTTATTGGAGACGAAGCGCCCTGACACCGAGTTCGATCGCACCGAGGGGCCCGGCCTGATTGCCGAGCGCGGCGGGAACGACATAGTCGTCGACCGGGTCGAGGCCGGGCGCAGCGACGTAACCGCCGAGACTCGCTACCAGCTTTTGGCGGATGCGCGGGAAGAGATGGGGCATACCGGTCATGACGCCGCCACCCATTACGATGCGGCGCGGAATGCCGGTCAGCACCAAGGTGTGGGCAAGTTGGGCCAGTGCGTGCGCGACGCCGTCCCACAGCGGATCGTCTTCAGCGAGCTGTTCCGCGGGCCGCCCTGCCCGCGCCCTGATCGCCGGGCCCGAGGCAAGGCCTTCGAGGCAACCGCCGTGGAACACGCACGCGCCCGGCCAGTCATCCCCGGCCAGCCGGACCGGGCGGATATGGCCGAGTTCAGGATGGGTGAGACCATTGCTCGGCTCACCGCCCATGATCAGACCGACACCGATACCGGTGCCGACGGTGACATAGGCGTGGTCGGCGATATCCCGCGCCGCGCCCCAGCGCCCCTCGCCCAGCGCGGCGCCGGCCACGTCGCTGTTGAACCCCAGCGGCACGCCTGCCCTGCGCGCGAGGCGGCGCCCGACATCGGTGTCGGACCAGCCCGGCTTGGTCGTCGCGGTGATGAAACCGTAATTCGCCGCTGCGGGATCGATCGAGACCGGGCCGAAACTCGCGATGCCAAGCGCCTCGAACCCCGACCAGCGGCCGAGCACCGCCTCGATCGCCGCCAGGGTTTCTTCGGGGCTGGTCGTCGATATGCGGACTTCGTCGCGGATATCCTCAGGGCCGGAGCCGAGGACGCAGATACACTTGGTCCCGCCAAGTTCGATGCCGGCAATAAGGGGATTGATCATGCCGACGCTATCCGCCGCGGATGCAAATACTGTCAATCGTACGTCAATGCACAGACCGGCACATTCTTGCGACAAATGGAGTCTAGGGCTCCGACCGAGAGTCGAGTTGGAGTGATTATGCGGCGTATCAGTACCTTGTTCCTGTTGGCATCGGTCAGCGTCCCGACAGTGGCGGCGGCGCAGCAAACGCCAAGCGGTGCCGTAGCAGCCACGCCCGCGCCGGCACAGACCGACGACCAGGAATCGGACGAACCGGACATCATCGTGCGCGGCCAGCGCAACCTGCCCGGCGCCGTGATTGGCGACATCCAGCCGGAGGTACAGCTCGGCCCGGCGGACATCCGCTCCTATGGCGTGAGCTCGGTGTCCGACCTGCTGAACGAACTGGCACCGCAGACGAACAGCGGTCGCGGCAGCGGCGGCGCACCGGTAGTACTGCTAAACGGGCGGCGGATCTCAGGCTTCTCCGAGATCCGCGACCTCCCGACCGAGGCGATCGCGCGGGTCGACATCCTGCCGGAGGAGGTCGCGCTGAAATATGGCTATCGCGCCGACCAGAAGGTGGTGAACATCGTGCTGCGCCGCCGCTTCCGCGCGACCACGGTGGAGCTGGCCGACCGGGTACCGACCTCGGGCGGGCGCAACGATGCCGACGGCAAGCTCGACCTGCTCAACATCCGCAACGATCACCGCTTCACGCTGCATGCCGAATATGAGGCGCAATCCGCGCTGACCGAGGACGAGCGGAACATCACGCCACAGCCGAGCCCGTTCGCGGTCGGCGGCAACGTCGTCGGGGCGAATGGCGGCGAGATCGACCCGGCGCTCAGCGCGCTGGCCGGTGCCCCGGTCACCATCGCCGGCGTGCCGGCGGGTGCGGCGAACGGCGCGCCGACGCTCGGCCAGTTCGGCACGACCGCGAACGTCGCCAACGCGACCAACCAGGGCGCCTATCGCACCCTGCTGCCGTCAGGGCGGGATTTCAGCGCGAACGCGGTCTATGCGCGGCCGATCGGCAAGGTTTCGGCGACGCTCAACGGCCGGGTCGAATATACCGACAGCCTGCGCCTCAACGGCCTGCCGACCGCGGCCTTCGCCCTGCCCTCGGGCAATCCTTTCTCGCCGTTCGGGACCGACGTGGTCGTTGACCGGGCGCTCGACGGCTATATGCCGTTGCAGCAGCGCAATTCGACGCTGACGGCGCATCTTGGTACGAGCTTCAACGGCACCATCGGGCCGAAATGGCGCTGGTCGGTCACCGGCAATTACGACCGGAGCGATACCAAGACCTTCACCGAGACCGGGCTGGACGTTTCCGGGTTCCAGGCGCGGATCAATGCGGGCGACCCGACCGCCAACCCGTTCGGGCCGCTCAGCGGAATCGGGGCGAGTCCGGCGAACCGCGCTTATGCCATCTCGAACCAGGCCGGGGTCGACGCGCTGTTCAACGGCCCGGTCTTTGCGTTGCCCGCCGGCGACATAACGACCAGCATCAAGGTGGGCGCCGACACCAGTGGCTTCGACACCACATCCTATCGCGCCGACAGAAATGGCCTTGTGCAGCCAACGGTCGGGTCGGTCTCGCGCGACACGGTGAACGGCCAAGTCAATATCGACGTGCCGATCGCGAGCAAGAGCAAGGGCTTCCTGCCCTTCCTCGGCAGGCTGTCGGCCAATTTCAACATCGCCGAGGATCACCTCTCCGACTTCGGCACGATGCAGACGCTGGGTTACGGCGCGAACTGGGTGCCGGTCGACGCGATCCGCTTCATCGTGTCGCATACCGACCAGGAGCTGGCGCCGAGCGCTCAGCAGCTGGGCAATCCGATGATCACGACGCCGAATGTGCGTGTGTTCGACTATATCCAGGGCACAACGGCCAACATCACCACGGTGACCGGCGGCAATCCCGGCCTCACCGCCAGCAACAACCATGTCACCAAGATCGGCCTGACGCTTAAGCCATGGTCGCAAAAGGACCTGAGCCTCACCGCCAATTATGTGACGAGCCGGACCGAGGATCCGATTGCCGGCTTCCCGTCAGCGACCGCGGCGATCGAGGCCGCGTTCCCGAGCCGCTTCACGCGCGATGCCACGGGCCAGCTGACCCGGATTGACACGCGGCCGATCAACTTCGCCGAGAGCAGCCGGTCGCAACTGCGCTGGGGGATCAATTATTCCAAGTCGATCAAATCGAAGATCCAGAAGGAACTGGAGGCCTTCCGTGCCGGCAACGGGCCGAACCCGTTCGCGGGCATGCAGCCGCCGGGCGGCGGGCGGCGGCGCAATGCGGAGGGGCCCAACACCACGCCGGACGGCAGCGCCCTCAATGGCGGCACCCCGGCGGGCGGGCAGGCGCAGGGCGCACCAGGCGGCCCGCCGGGTGAAGGCGGCCCGCGGCCCGGCGGGTTCGGCGGCGGCCGTGGTC